>RFZT01000535.1 GCA_009920585.1 bacterium | reverse complement strand
ATCGGCTACGGCGGCTGGCAATTGGATTGCACCGTCCTCGCCGGGTTTGATGTAAACTTTAGCAACCTTGGGATCTCCCGTGATTTTAAGTTTAATAACCGTGGAGACAGGGTCGAGCGCCTTATCTGGAACGTCGATCAGGACGCCAGCGGGAGTTTTTTCAAACTTCAATTCCTTGTCGTTGGCTAGCAGGCTGGCGGATTTGACCTCGTTTTCGAGACCGGGCACGAGGAGTTTGCCGTCCTTCGGCCAGTCGAAGACTTGGAGGTAGAGCGTCGTGCCGCCATCGTTTTTCTTCTGGGTGCAGCGGCCCCAGATGAGCTTCGCAAATGGGCTGGCATGCGTGCCGTAGATCGATTCGCTATTCACAGCCATCCACTTGCCCATGTCATCAAGACGCTCGACAATGGGCTCGGGGAGGAGGCCCTCGCCGGTGGGACCAACATTGAGAAGGTAATTGCCGCCCTTGCTGGCGATGTCGATAAGTTGCTGGATGAGGGTCTTCGAGGATTTCCAATTGTGGTCGTAGCTCTTGTAGCCCCAAGTGTCGTTCATGGTCATGCAAACCTCGAAGTCTCGGTCGCCGAGACCAGTAGGCGGTATGTATTGCTCGGGCGTCTCAGTGTCGCCGTAGAGGGGGTTGCCTTTGTTTGCTTCGAGAGTAGCCATGTCAACCACCCCCATGTGGCCGGCCATCTTGTAAAGTCGGTTGTTTTGGATCAGGTTGGGTCGGGCTTTGGTGATCTCGAGGATTCTCGTCGCGTAATCGTAGTTCATGCCCGCTGGAACATCCCACCAGAGAACTGCGGGAGCATCGCCGTAGTTGGTCACCAACTCCTTGATCTGCGGAATGGCGATATTGTTCATGTAGTTCACCATGTCGTCCTTGCCGGCAGGGTCCCAGTTGTTGCAGGCGCCGCCATTAGACCAATCCACAGAGTGTGAGTAGTAGAAACCGAGCTTGATACCATGCTTTTTGCAGGCTTCGGCGAGAGGTTTGAGAAGATCTTTTTTGTAGAGGGTTGACGCAACATTCCAGTCGTTCACGGCCGATGGCCAGAGCGCGAAGCCGTCATGGTGCTTCGCAGTGATAACGATGTATTTCATGCCCGCGCGCTTGGCCTGAAGCACCCACTCCTCAGGATTGTATTTGGTGGGGTTGAACTGCTTGGCGAGTTCTTTATAGTTGGCGACTGGGATTTGTCCCCTGCCCATGATCTGCTCGCCGAG
>RFZT01000534.1 GCA_009920585.1 bacterium | reverse complement strand
TGCGCTTTGGATCACCGCCGAAAAGTTGTCCGCTTTTCTTTGGAACCACTCGATGAAAACCATGAGGCAGCGGAAGATTCTCCGGCAAAAAATCTCATGGCTGTCGAGGATGCGCAGCGCCTACGGGGGCTTGTATCTCAACTTCCCGAGCGCCAGCGCGAGTTGGTGAACCTCAAGTTTGAGGGCGATTTGAGCTACAAGGAAATGAGCGAGGTCATGAAAATGAGCGTTTCCCACGTGGGAGTGCAACTCCATGAGGCGCTCCAAACGCTCCGCCGTCTTTGGAATAGCGAACAGAAACCCGTTTCCACACTATGAACGATACCCGCACCACTGACTATGCACTTGGGGAGTTGACTGGCAGCGCCCGTGATGAATTTGAGCGCGAGTTGGCGGTGTCGGATGCTTTGCAGGTTGAGCTCACGGATACGATTAAGATGGTGACCACGCTCGACCATCTTCCACCCTCTACCGAGTGCTTTGATGCGAACGTGCGCATCGACCTCCTACGAGCTTGCGAGGAAAACCAAGCCGCGTTCCGCAGAAAAAAAACACTAATCCGCTGGGGTGTCCCTCTCGGGTTGGCCGCAGCGGCGAGTGTGGCGTTTTTATCGACCCTAGTTTATCGACCCTCTGTTGCGGAATTAGTCATCGTCCAGAATGGGGGGGCGCCCATCGCGTCGCTTGAGGAAATTCAAAATCCAGACGCCTCATCTGCTACGAATGCAATAACGGGGCCGGCAGGGGAGTCAAAAACACACCTCGACCCAAGCACTGATACCTTGGCAAAAAACACCACGCCGCAGGATATCCCACAGCGATCAAAATCCAAGTCCGTCGTGTGCCCCATAGAGCATGATTTGACGGAGCAGGGTTTGTTGACCGAAGAGATCGGATCAGCTTCGGGTCTGGCATCTCAGCTGGAAAAGCCGGGGCAAACAATCCCCCTCAAGGAAAATCAAAAGGATATTCGTAATGCCACTTATGGTGGGCGCCTAGTTGATACCAAGGTCCAGCGTGCCTCACAGTATTCCTTGGATGTGGACCCCTCCGGCTACGCTAGAGTCCGCGCTCAGATTCTCGCAAGTGAACTTCCTCAACCCGATTCCGTCAACATTGAGGAATTGATCAATGCTTTCACCTACAACTACGCGGAGAAGGCCGGGAACTCGGCTTTTTCTACGAATATCGAGAGCGGCCTAGCTCCTTGGAATGAAGATCACTTGTTGA
>RFZT01000533.1 GCA_009920585.1 bacterium | reverse complement strand
ATTCGTTCATGGTTGGTCCAGTGCGACATTGCTGAGCTGTGCGAAGAGCGGCTCGTTGATGTAGAAGTTCGTCTTGCCCATCCTCTGCTTGCGCAGGAATCCGGCCTTGGTGAGTTGCTCCAGATACTTGCTCGCCGTCACGCGCGAAACACCCAGCTCTTTCTCCACAAACTCGATTTTCGTGTAAGGATAACGGAAGAGATTGTTCAGTAAATCCTGGCTGTAGAGCTTGGGCACACGCTCACGGAGGTCATGCTTTGTTTTAAGCATCAGATCACGGAAAGCTTTCACTAACGCAATCGCGCTGCGTGAGGTTACAGCCACGCCACGGAGCAGGTAGAGGCACCAGTCTGCCCATCGGTTCTCGTCCCGCACTGTTTGCAATAGGCGATAATAATCACCCTTCGTCGTCGTGATGTAGCGGCTGAGGTAAAGCACGGGCAAATCCAGCAGACCATCGCGTTGCAGCATCAGTAGGTTCAGGATGCGGCCCGTTCGCCCGTTTCCATCATAGAAGGGATGAATGCTCTCAAATTGGTGATGGGTTATCGCCATCCGCAGCAGCGGGTCCAGACCGTCATCCGCATGGATGAAGTCAATGAGGTTGCCCATGAGCGATTCGACCTCTGCCGCGTCCTGCGGTGGCTCATAGATCACCGCGCCGGTGGCTTCATTTTTTAGAACCGTGCCGGGCAGCTTTCGGAGTCCCGCGCGGTTCTGCTCCAGTTCCGCTTGCACGGCCAGCAGAGTGTCCAACCGGATCAGGCCCGAACCACGCACGGCTTCATAGCCAGTGCGTAGGGCGGAAACATAATGCCGCACTTCTTTGGCCGCTGGAGTCGCCGAATCCTCCTGCACAGCAAACAGCTCGTCATGCGTGGTGATGATGTTTTCGATCTCCGAGCTGTCTTTCGCCTCCTGAATGCTCAAGGTGTCCAGCAGGATGCCCTGATTGGGGAGCGATTCGCACAGCCCTTTTAGCTCCGCAAGGTGCCGGTGAGCCTCTGTCAATGCCGCCCACACTTCGCGGGTATCCAACGAGACATTGTCGGGCAAAGGGAGTGGCGGGAGCTTGCTCATATAAAGAAAAGTGTCATTTTCTTATCATGTTATTCTTATCATGTAAAGAAAACCGAAATTTCTTTGCATAATGAAAGCCTTATGTCGATGTTTTTTGATTTTTGCGCCATGTTTTTCGGACATGTCGTCTGCGAGGACATGTTTTGAATA
>RFZT01000532.1 GCA_009920585.1 bacterium | reverse complement strand
CAACTTCAAATTTACTAAAAAAGAGTGGGTGGCCGGCGCACACCGTTTTTCTCTTTTTTTTGTGTATATATCTCTCAAAGTGCACCCGTCGCGAGCAGGCGCTCATAGATGAAGATGGAGGAGAGAAGCTTCGAGTCCGCACAGATCTTCCAGGCGTCTGCATACTCAACAATCTCCAACTTAATCACCTCGCCCTCCTCCAGAACACCCGTCGCCTTGCCGCGCATCGCATCCAACTCTGCGCGAGTGATGACACGCTTGTGGAGCATGAGACGAAGAAACTCGTCGCAGCCACCAGCGCTTGGAAGCATCCCCTTCACGGGCTTCAGACCACTGAGCCTGTTCACCGCGGCAGTGAGGTCAACTAGGTCTCCAGCGGGCAACTCCAGACCAGTCTCCTCACGGAGCTCCTTGGCCGCTACACCCGCAAAGGCGCCGCTGCCATCGAGCATACCAGCAGGAAGCTCAAGAAGACCAGACTTACCTACAGGTACACGAGGCTGACGCGTCAAGATGATGTAGTCTGTTCCCTCACACTCAAGAATCACGAGAATGGAGACGGCACCACCGCGGAGGAAGCAGATGCCAGGCACGCGAATTCCTTGGAAGAGGGTGGTGGTTTCAATCTTCAGAAAGCCGACGCGCGGGCCGAAGAAGTCGATGCTGGAGACAAGAATCTCCTGAACATTCAGACCAGGCTCCACGGCAGCCGCCCAGTCAGTGAGAAGCTTGGACTTGACCGCGGCATCTAGATCAAGCCCAGGCGAATTTGGGTTGCACTTCACAGGAACAGAGTTGCCGTTGATGGTGATGGACGCCATGGTAGATGATATTGCTATACCATTTAGCGAGGGCCACGGCAACTTCAAATTTACTAAAAAAAGAGAATTGGCTTGCGCCGTTTTTTTGTCTTTTTTTTTGGGTTTTGACTCTCAGTAGTCGTAGTCATCCTCGGTGTTCTTGGCTGCGCATTCAGGGCTGCAGAAAGAATTTGTATCCTTTCCATACTGGATGTTGACTACACTCAATGATGTGAAGTGCTTGCCGCAGTCGCAGCAAGAGCCGATGGGGAATTCGGCACGGGCCTTCTGGGCTGCCGCCTCCTCGGCTTCTGAGCGGCCCTTAGGGCAGTAGATAGCAGTAATTGTCTCCAGGTAGTGGAGACCCGACTGATTCCGCTCAAGCGGAATAGAACGGTACTGACAGATGAAGTTGGGGCCCAGCTCAGCCGAGAT
>RFZT01000531.1 GCA_009920585.1 bacterium | reverse complement strand
GTCTACATCGAAACGACAATTCCGAGCTTCCTCACAGCGTGACCTTCAAACAAATTGATTCTTGCAGGTAAGCAGGCATTAACTCGCCAATGGCGGGAAAGGAGAAGAGAAAAATACGACCTTTTCATTTCGCAATATGTTCTTGATGAAGCGAGCAAAGGTGATTCTGAAGCCGCAGAAAGAAGGATGAATGCAATCAGCCATATTGAGATGCTTGAAGTTGATAATGATGTCATTTTGCTTGCTGAAAGAATAATGATGTCAGGAATAATTCCACCTAAAGCGGATACTGATGCGCTTCACATTGCGGTTGCTTCAAGGCACAGCATCGACTTTCTTTTAACTTGGAACTGCACCCATATTGCAAACGCAGAGATTTTAGTTAAAATTAACCACATTGTTACCTAATCAGGTTATTTCCTGCCTACTATTTGCACGCCTGATGAACTTTTTGGAGGAGAAGATTATGAATGACCCAATAGTTGATGAAATTCGTGAGCACAGAATGAATATTCTTGAATCCTATGATTGGGATTTCAGAAAGATGTCGCTCGATGTGATGAAAAGACAGTTTGAGAGTGGTCACAAGGTTGTCAGCTTTGAAAAAAGAACTCCCCAACAAGGTGCTGCACCTAACGCCTACGCTCCATCCGGGCATCCCTAAACATGATTTTGCCAAACCCTCCGCGTCACCGCATGAGATCTGGTCGTGCTTTCTTAAAACTTAATGCTTATAAACTTAAAACTCTCTCATCCACAGATTGCACAGATTTCCGCAGATTGGATGGTGAAAAGTGTTGCCTATGTCCTGACCGAAACCGCTGCCGCTTAAAACTTACAAACTTCCCCCCTCCGCGATCCCCGCGCGTTGACGCGTTCGCTCCCGCTCAGTTGATTCGCAGGGTCTCCCGACCCGCTCCTCTTTCGGAGCTGCCTTGCGGCAGTCTTTGACTTGCATCGTCCCCGATGCTGCGCCCTTCGGGCCAACCTTCGGTTAGTCTATCTTGCTCAGTTGATTCGCAGGCTCTCCCGACCTGCTCCTCCTACGGAGCTGCCTTGAGGCAGTCTATCTCGACCTTTCCCCGAAGGTCTCGATTCTCCCGAGCTTGCGATTCTCGACCTTTCTCAAAGGTCTCGATTCACCCTTTGGGCTGCCTTCGGCAGTCTTTCTCCGCTTCGCTCCGATTCTTAAAACTCTCCCCCCTCCGCGCCTCCGCGTCTCCGCGTGAGATCTGGTCGTGC
>RFZT01000054.1 GCA_009920585.1 bacterium | reverse complement strand
AACGCGATCCCGAGAGCTTTATTCGCGACGTCCATTCTGAAATGCCGGCGATCAATCACGATTCCGGTTACGCCCAACTGGCCCTTGGCTGCATGCAATACCGACTAGGCAATACGGCGGCGGCCATCGAACATTGGAAGGCCTGCGCAGATAAATGGCCTAAGGATGACGCCCCCCTCATGAATACAGCCATGCTCCTGAGTAGCGAAGATCGTTGGGATGAAGCCAATCAGATCATCGATCGCTTGCCAGACCAATGCCTGCAATCGACCCTTTGGAAAAACGCTTGCAATGCCATTCGCGAGCGGCGGACATTTACGATTTCGACCAAAATTTACGCCACTCAGAGCATTCCCACTCCAACCTTCGGAGGTCTTTACTCCGGGGCTGACGAGGAATTCCTCATGGAGCAGAAGAAATTCACTCCGATGAAATACTGAAACTCAGCTCGAGAACGTGAGCGAGCTTCAGGGTTTTGGCGAGGCGGTTGGGATCGATCGCCGATTGAGAAACCGGAACCAATTTCCGAAGTTTTTCTTCATGGCCTCTCGGAAACTGAGGTAATTCCCATCGGGAGTCCCACCGCGTCGAAGGGCTTGCAGGAGCGCTGGAAGAGTAAGCTCAGCAAGATCAAAGGCAGTCGTGCTCACACCCACCGCTGAATCATGATGAGCGTCACTGGCAGCGGTCATGGAGAGACCCCGTTTTTTAGCATACGCCAGTGCCCGCTCATTCGCTCGACGCGCACTGACAGCCGCGTTGAAAACTTCCAGCACTTCGATATCGAGTTTATCTAAAATCTCCGCACGTATGCCCGCCCGCCAACGATCAAAGGGGTGCGCCGGCACAGCAACTCCTCCCGCTTTTTTGATAGCTTCAAGCACCTCCACGGCCGGACGCCCTTTCATGTAAGGAAGTGTCGCTCCTATGCAAAGCAAATGGCCCTCGGCCGTGCTGACCTCCACCCCAGGAATGAGAAGAAAACCTGCTGGCAGTTCCTTGCCCCGCAGATATTCATGAGCACCGCAGGAGTCATGATCCGTAATCGCAATACCGCTCAACCCACGCTCCCGCGCACTCGCGATCAACTCCTCCGGCGAGTTGCAGGCATCCTTGGAAAAAAACGAATGCACGTGGAGATCGAAGCGATGAATCATAACGGAGAGTATTTCCCTTGTTGATGGAAGTCGTGTAAAGAATGAACTCCAATTTATGAGCGTGGCATTTAAAGAATGGGCCCTCGTTTGCGAGGCCCTTGGCAACGGTAAGCAGAGCCTCATCCTTCGTAAAGGCGGCATCGCCGAGGGACGAGACGGCTTCGCCTTCAAGCACCCTGATTTTTTTCTATTCCCCACCTGGTTTCACGAGCAACTCGGCCGAACCACCCTGCCGCCTGAATCGGATATCCCAACCCAACTCGATGGCGAAATCGAAATCCGCTACGCAGCCACCCTCGAGTGGAGCCGCCTTGTCACAGATGCCGCCTTGTTGCCAGACCTTCGCGAGTTCCACATCCTCCATGATGACGTCGTGAACGAACGCTTTTGCTATGACGATCACCAAGGTATCCACGTGGGATTTGTCAGGGTCTTCCGTCTCGATGCCCCTCAACGCCTCGCTGACTCAAAGAGCTACGGAGGCTGCCGATCCTGGCTGGATCTCCCAGCAATGGACGACATCGCCCGTGCTCCTGTGATCAGTAACGAGGAGCACCAGCGTCGCCAAAAAAAGCTGGAACAGATTTTGAGCTAAAAGAAATTTGACAACTGGTGAAGGAACCCCCAGTTTCACTGGCTCTCGGGCTCAGCCCGCATCGATCTTTTCAGTAATACAACCAATCCGCCGGCCTAGGAAAGCATGGGTGAAAGTCCCTCACTGTCGCGCAAAGGTCAAAGTCCGGTTACGAACCGGCGGAGAAAACCGCACCGTCCTGAAATGGACAACGGCAGCGCATGACTGTCCGTGCTGGGGGTAGTCCTTTCGCTTTTGGCGTTTCTATTCTTGGCATTCGCCATAAATGCAAGAGCATCAATTTCCAGCCCAAATATTAACAATTGGGTTGGGACTGGCTCAAACGAATCCGCCTTCGTTCTCCAATGGAATGATGGAAAATCACCCGGAGCCATAGCTTGGGGGTATCGATGGAACCCAGGCGCTGCTCCAACGCTCAATCAACTCATTGCAAATCTCCTAGCAGCAAATGCAGGAATATACGCCAGAGGAGACTCATCCGGATCTTATGGGGCTGGATATTATGGGTTCGGATATGATACGGGACTTAACAATACTTTCAGTGTTAACGGTGGCTTAGATGCCGACGGCAACCCGACCACAATCAGTTTCACCAATGGTTTTTCGGATATGAATTCCGACAATACCACTTACCAATCACCTGGTAGCTCAACTTCGGCGGCACCAACAAACTCGCAAGATCGATACCAAGAAGGCTGGAACGACAATGGTTTTTGGGAACTTTATACTAGTACAAGCACCATCAATCCCACGTCTTGGTCAACCAGTTGGGACGGAGGCGAGCAATCTCTAACGGCAGATTCCTGGTACGCCTACACCTTTTCGAACTCTGACTTCAGTTCCAACCCACCGGTTCTTCCGACTCCGACTCCCGGCTAGCATTACCGCAAGCAATAGTCCTACGGGCTATGCCGTTAACCCTGGTAGCCTACCAAGCGGTCTCACACTCAACCCGACCACTGGCGCCATCAGCGGGACACCGACTTCGGCGGGCAACGGAACGATCGTTAGCGTCTCCGCCACAAACTCAGGGGGGGCTGGCACTGGATATTTAACGTTTAATATCGCAAAGGGTAATCAAACCATAAGCGGAGTTCCAACGGCGCTCTCGAAGACGTTAGGGACATTACCCTACTCACTAAACGCATCTACAAACTCAAACCTTTCAATGACCTATTCAAGCTCAAACACAGGAGTAGCGACAGTTTCAGCCAATGGCATCGTTTCATTGCTGGGCATTGGATCAACTACGCTAACCGTCAGCCAGAACGGCAACGCCAACTACAAAGCCGCTACAAATGTCACCCAGTCATTGACGGTGAGCGGAAACGCTCCACTGGTGACGTCTGCGACAATTAACGGAACTGTTGACATCGCACTGAGTTCAAACATCACCGCCACAAACTCACCGACCAGCTATTTAGTAGCCAGTGGCACAATGCCGTCCGGATTGAGTATTAACGCGACCACTGGACTCATCAGTGGAATACCGAAAGCCTTCGCCAACGGGACCATCGTGGTTGTGAAAGCGACAAACGTGAGCGGTAACGGGACGGCCAATCTCACATTCAATATTGCTAGGGGTAGTCAAACCATCACTGGAGTCGCGTCCACAATGTCTAAGGCAGCGGGATCGTATTCGATCAATGCCTCCGCAACATCCAATCTGACACTTAGCTACGCGAGCTCTAATACAAGTGTAGCGACCGTGGCAACCAACGGAACCGTAACAATAGTCGGCAATGGATCAACAACGCTCACAGTGAGCCAGCCGGGGAGCGCGAACTACAACGCGGCAACAAATGTAACACAGACGCTAACAGTTTCACCGGCGCCAACTATAACCAGCAACGCTACCGCGACGGCGACGCGCGGAACTCCTTTCGCTTACCAGATCACGGCAAGCAACTCACCAACATCCTACTCGATTACGGGCAATTTGACGCAGGGGTTATCATTGAATGGGACGACTGGTCTTATAAGTGGAACGCCCACAGCGTCGGGCAATGCATCCATTTTACTCTATGCAACCAATGCCTATGGTAATGGGACAAAAACTTTAACGATATCCGTCGCGAATTTGTTGCCAGCGGTCACAAGTAATAACTCCACTACGGCCACACTCGGGGTTCCTTTCAACTACCAAATCACGGCAACCAATGCGCCATTGACGGGATATGCCGTAATCGGAACCCTCCCCACCGGGCTGGCACTCAGCACCACATCGGGACTCATTTCAGGAACCCCCACTGCTTCGGGTAATTTCTTGCTCAATTTGATTGCCAAAAACAGTGCTGGAAATAGCACAGCAGCGCCGCTCTCAATCACAATAGCCCCAGCTGTCACATTTAGTATTTCTGGCCCTATTAACCAAAAAGTGGTCGCGGGCTCAAACGCGACGTTCTCAGTCAGCAACGCGGTTGCATCAACAGCTAACGCCACACTATCCTACCAATGGTATAAAAACGGGTTAGCCATCGGCAATGCAACAGCATCCAGTTACACGATCCCAACTTTAGATTACGCTACGGCAGGAGCCTACTCAGTTAAAGTGACAACAAAAGTGGGAACAACAACGATCGGATCCGTCACCTCAGAGGTTTGGTCGATTACTCCCAGCGATGCCTTGAGTATATTAGTCTATACACTGACTGGAAATGCAACTCGGACAGCCGGCGCAGTGGAAAGCTCTGGAACAATATCAGGTTACTTTGTAATGGATCGCGCAAATAACAATGCCGCTCTCATTCAAACTTATGGATCAGGTCTTTTGGCTCGAAATAGTCTCGAAACACGAAACGACATCGCCGCCTATTCGACAGGCCCCGTAACTGGAAGTCGCACTGTATTTGCGGGCAGCTTGAATAGCGGCAACTCCACTACGGATCACGATCTGGTTTGGATCACTGGACAAGATACCGCCGTCACCGTAGCAACGGGAAAAACCGTTTTTGCGCCATCGACCATGTCAGGAATAATCGGCACTATTGCACAAAGTTCCGCCGTCGAGATTGACAGCTTTAGCATCGCATTGATCCTAAATAATTCACTTACGGCCAATGCCTCCAGCTCTAATCTCACATCCACAATTACGGCCGTTCGCAAAGCCGCAAGTGATGCCGGTTATCCTAATGAAGCGGAGTAGCTAAACTGATTTTCGATAGCAAGAGGATCACATTTTAGCCCGAAAACGGGGTTTATGAGAGGATGACAGGATTTAAACGATGCACAGGAATAATTTACGGGGCTTAGCAGGCACCACAAAGCAGAGCCCACTCTTTGAATTGCAAATATCTAACCCTCTGTGCTCTCTGTGTCCTCTGTGGTTAAATCTGCTTCTTTCGGGGTTATTGGACTTCAAAAGGCGCTCTTTTGAATCGCGAAGACAGACAGAAAACGTAGTGGCGATGCTCTTGAAAACCTGTTTTTTACGGATTATTCACCGTCACGCGCAGCGATACCAGGGAGTCCCAACTCCCCCCTCCCCCAGCGGAATGAATGCTTTCACTTTGATTGAGCTGCTCATTGTTATCAGCATCATCTCCATACTGGCGATTATCACAGCGACCGCAGCGCGCAAAGTTTACACTTCTTCCTCTCTGGCAGTCTCTGCCAACAATATCCGCCAACTCGCCGCTGGAGGCATGGCATACCTTGCAGATAATAACAATATCTACTGGCCCTATCTTCAAAATAACGATCCCGCTAACGGCCTTGGAGCAACTTGGTGGTTTGGGTATGAGACATTATCAAGTAAAAACAAACCCGAGGGGCAAAGGAACTTTGATGCTACAAAAGGCCCTCTCGCCGGATACCTCAATAAGTCCCTTCGTCCTGATCCCAGCTTCGCTCTAGGAGGAAATGCTTTTAAACCAAAATACCGAAACGGATATATTGGGGCTGGGTACAATGTGCTGCTTGGAGGTGGGTGGGTTGGCACCGCCGCACGTCAACATCAACTGCAACTGCAGGACCCTTCAAAAGTTGTTGTTTTTTTTACCTCAGCCCAAGTCAATACCTTCCAAAATCCCGCCTCGTCCAAAAACCCTATGCTGGAGGAATTTTATGGGATCGATGAAAAAGAAGTGACCGTTCACTTCCGACACAATGGCAAAGCCATGGTCTCCTACGCGAGTGGAAACGCCGGATTTCTTCCAATGGATGAATCCACAAGAGACAATCGGGCCCCCCTCGCGAACGTCGGTCGCTTTGCACCCACGGGAAGCTCACTTTTTTTGAAATAAGGGCAGCTACATTTTCCTACTGCTGCATCCCGCTAATGATGCTGATGAGCGGCATGAAGAGAGCGATAACAATCGTTCCTACGACGACAGCGAGGAAAACGATCATCACAGGCTCAAGAAGCGAGGTGAGTCCCGTAACGGCATTATCTACCTCGTCGTCATAGACCTCAGCAATCTTTAGAAGCATCTCGGGGAGTTGACCTGTCTCCTCGCCCACATCGATCATACTGATCACCATAGGCGGAAATACATTACTGGCTTCCAACGGGGTGACAATAGATTCACCCTCCTTGACGCTGTCGTGAACACGGGTGATCGCCTCGGCAATAATAGCATTACCGGCGGTATCACGAGTAATATTAAGCGCTTGAAGGATCGGAACACCGCTGGTGACAAGCGTTCCCAACGTGCGGGTGAAGCGCGAGATGGCACTTTTTCGAGTGAGATCGCCAAAAATAGGAGCGCGAAGCATGAAAGCGTCAATGAATGCGCTACCCTTCGGGGTCTTTGCAGCGAATTTATAGAGAAAAGCCAACCCAACAATCGCCCCTAGGATGATAAGAATGTTGTTTTTGACGATGTTGCTGGTTGCGATCACGAACTGGGTGAGCCCTGGAAGCGGTTTGCCACCCAACATGTCCGCAAAAATCGCCTCAAATTTAGGCACGATGAAAACGAGGAGGAAACCCATAATCACAACGGCGATGAAAAGCACGATCGCTGGGTAAAACATGGCCGAGACAACCTTGTTTTTGATTTTCTGCGCCTTTTCCTGAAACTCTGCCAACCGCATGAGAACGACCTCAAGCACGCCACCAAGTTCGCCGGCCTTCACCATATTGACGTAAAGTTTGTTGAAGATGCGGGGGTGTCCGCCGAGACTCTCCGAGAAGGTACCGCCGCCTTGAACAGACTCAGCGATATTGATAATCACTCCCTTGAGGACTGGATCTGGTTCCTGCTTGGAAAGAACAGTCAGACCGCGCAACAACGGCAACCCTGCATCGATAAGCGTGGCCAACTGGCGGGTAAAAATCATCAACACCCGCGGCTTGATAGTCTTCCTCTGGAGGAAAGGAATGTTGATTTTGATTTCTTTGCGAGCAGCGGATTTTCCCGGAGCGGAAGCCTTGGCGACCTTGGGCTTGGGTCCCATTCCTTCCTCGGTAATGTTTTTTGGAAAGTAGCCTGCCTGCCTCAACTGTGAGACAGCGTCGGATTGGGATTCGGCATCAATGGCGCCTGAAGATTCCTGTCCGCGTGAGTCAAGAGCAACGTAGTTATAGCGAGGCATAGGTTTAGAGTTGTGTTGTCAGATACAGCACATAACCGATTTAGTCACAGACTGTCGATAGCGCAATTTCACCTACGCAGTGAGATAAGGATTATTGGCCCGTTCGTGCCCCACTGTTGTCGAAGGCCCGTGACCGGGAAAAACCACTGTGGAAGGATCAAGAGTGAAGATTTTTTTGCGAATACCGTCGAGGAGCAACGGTCCGTCGCCGCCAGGCAGGTCCCAGCGTCCCACACCCTCACAAAACAAAACGTCGCCACCAATAAGATCGCCGGATTCTGGAAAATAAAAACAAAGGCTGCCTGGGCAATGCCCGGGCACATGCAGGGCGATGATTCGCTGACCGGCGATGGAGTTAGTCTCACCTTCTTCGAGGAGAATATCGGGAGTGACTGGATCGTACTGTATGTCAAATCCATGACGTTGGAAAAAGCCTCCATCCGTAATCATTGGAACGGTATCTGGATGACAGACGACCTTGCAACCATGCCTAGCTTGGATTTTGCCCGCATCTATCACATGATCAAAGTGTCCGTGAGTGAGAACAAGCCAGTCGATTTTTTGAGAGGCGAAGTGGCCATCAGCCTCTTGTGGCGCATCGAAAAGGATATTGCCCGAAGGTGTTTCAAGAAAATAGGCATTGGTCGCAAGTGCGCCTCCGGTGAAAATTTTGAACTGAATTGAGGTCATGGTGGTCAGAAAGATAGCGGTGAAGTTTGATTTTTCTCAGATTCTCTGCAAAGTCTTATTTAATACCATGTCGAATATCACAAAATCTGCCGTCGTGGCCCTTCTCCTTGCGATGGCCACAGCCACTTTGCCGCTTCGCGCCGCCAAAAAGTCCGACGCCGCCGATGAAGGGCAGGTCGCTCTAGCGGTCGCTAATTGGCTTCAACAGGCGCACTACACCCGCCAACCCCTCGACAAAGAAATGTCGGCAAGGCTACTCAACACCTACCTCGAGCAACTCGACTACAACAAACTCTACTTCACTCAAGAGGATGTGGATGAGTTCTCGAAAAAATACTCCGCCAGTCTCGATCAGTCCATTCTGAGAGGAAATATGGAACCCCCTCACGAGATTTTTACTCGTTTCAAAATGCGCGTGGAGAATCGTGTCGCGAGCAACAAAAAACTCGCTGAGAAAAATTACGATTTTAAGGACAACCAAAATGTGGAACTGAACCGCCAGAAGTCCCCTTGGCCAAAAAATCTCGCGGAGGCTGATAAAATATGGAAGGCCCGCGTCGAGGCCGAACTTCTTCAAGAGCACTTAAACGAATTCAAACTCCGCCCGCCAAAGGAAACCGTCATCCGCCGCTACGATCAGGCCCTTCGCAATGTGCGTGAAATGGAAGGCGATGACGTACTCAAGGTCTTCCTCAATTCGCTGGCTCAAAGCTATGACCCTCACTCCGATTACCTCAGCCCAAGTGATATGGAGAATTTCCAAATTTCAATGAAGCTGTCGCTAGTTGGAATTGGAGCTGTCCTCACCTCCGAAGATGGTTATGTCAAAATCCGCGAAATCGTCCCCGGTGGGCCTGCTGATAGGGATGCGCGACTAAAGGTGAGCGACCGCATCGTTGCTGTCGCTCAGGACCAAGAGGACTTTGTCGATGTCGTGGATATGAAACTCGACAAGGTAGTCGAAAAAATCCGTGGCAAAAAAGGCACCCTCGTCCGTTTGCAGGTCATCCCATCCGATGCGGATGATCCCTCGAAACGCTCCATCGTGGATATCACTCGCGAGGAAGTGAAACTCAAGGATTCGGAAGCCAAAGCCGAAGTTCTCGATGTCACCGCCCCCGACGGCAAAATCTCACGCATCGGCTGGATCACATTGCCCTCGTTTTACGCAAACATGAGCGGCGATGGCACACCAAAGAGCACCACAGCCGATGTCGATGCTCTCCTAGAGCGGCTCAAGAAAGAAGGCATCGAAGGTCTGGTGATGGATCTACGAAGAGATGGGGGAGGCTCTCTTGAAGAAGCAATCAATCTCACGGGCCTTTTCATCCCTAAGGGACCTGTCGTTCAAGCCAAGGACCCGAGCGGAAAAATCACGGTCAGCAGCGATAAAAATCCCGAGATTTCCTACACCGGACCAATGATCGTCCTGATGAATCGCCTGAGCGCATCAGCGAGTGAAATTTTTGCAGCGGCTCTTCAAGACTACGGTCGCGCCGTCATCGTCGGTGACGAGCAGAGTTTTGGTAAAGGCACCGTGCAGACAGTCGTGGAACTCGACAAGTCTGCAGCCGCGCTTCCGTTTTTTAATACCGAACGCCCGCAAGCAGGCGCGCTCAAATTGACGATCCAAAAGTTTTACCGCATTCGCGGCGGATCAACACAATCCCAAGGGGTGAAATCCGACATCGTCCTCCCCTCACGCACCGACAACCCCGAGATCGGCGAAGATTCACTCAAAAACCGCCTTCCCTATGACGAGGTGGCTCCCGTGATTCTTGCCAGCAATACAAATGGCGAGAATTTATTTCTCGAAGAAATGCGCAACCGCTCGCAAAAACGCATCAGCGAAGACCCTGAGTTTGTCTATGTGAACGAAGATATGCGACGCCTTCGCGAGCGCATCGAAAAAAACTCCATCAGCACTAACGAGAAAATCCGCCGTCAGGAAATCGCAGATGAAAAGTCACGTAAAGAATCGCGCAAAGAGGAGCGTCTCGCGCGTGGTCCGATCATTAACGCCAAGGTTCGGCAAGTCACCCTCGATGATGTGAAGAACCACCGAGAGGATCTAGAGGTTGTTGCCTACGAACGCAACCGTGACAAAAAATACAACGAAGAAGATCCTGAAGAAACAGAAGACGGCAAAAAGACGGAGCAAAAATTGCCCGAACCCGACCCGATACGCAACGAGGCCGTTCGCATCATCTCGGATCTGATTGATTTCAGCGGATTGGGTAAAACCGTCAGCACTACGAAGGCTCAAGAGGTATCAGCTGAACCCAAGCCCTAAAAAGCCCTAAACTTATTCCTCTGCGAGGAAAGCCAGAGCCTGCTCGAGCGTAGCCGCATTGGAAATCGACGCGATGGGCGTTCCTTTGCGGATTCGTCCCACCAAACCGGCTAAAACACCGCCGGGGCCGAGTTCCAAAAATCGCGAAATGTGCAGTTGGTCGATGAGGTATTCGACACTCTGTGACCAGCACACACTTCCAGTGACTTGATCCGCTAATGTGCGACGGATCGTCTCGGCGTCGTGAACAGCAACCGCATCGACATTGCAGACGACAGGGACACGGGGCGTATCCATATGAGTTTCAGCAAGGGCGGCGGAAAGCGATTGGTAGGCTGGCTCCATGAGGCGCGAGTGGAAGGCCCCAGCAACAGTGAGCTCGACGGCTTTGCGGGCGCTGTAGTCCTTCGCCAAACCGACTGCCAACACAATTTTAGCTGACTCGCCTGACAGCACGATCTGGCCAGGGGCATTGATATTGGCCACATCCACATCGGTAGCGGCCGCGAGTTCGCGTACCCGATCCTCTTCACCACCAATGATAGCCGCCATACCACCCTGAGAAGACTCGCAAGCGGCCTGCATAGCCCTTGCGCGTTTGTCCACAAGGCGAAGCCCCGTCTCAAAATCAAAAGTCCCTGCCGCCGCGTGGGCAGTAAATTCACCCAGCGAAAGCCCGGCCGTAGCATCGAACTCAAGAGCTGGGAATTTTTCTTTGAGAACAGCAAGACAGGCTA
>RFZT01000530.1 GCA_009920585.1 bacterium | reverse complement strand
TTTTTCTTGATGTCAAGCATGCGTATTGCTACGCTTTTCTTTAATGAGAAACAAAACCCCTTTTCTTCCCAACTTTGGCTCCTTGCTCTTCGGTCGTACTCCCAAATCCGAACAATCCAAAGCCCACGAAAAACTCCAATCCGCCCAATCTTTAGGCGATCTGAAAGCCGCTTGTGGCGACTCCATTCCGGACAATTTCCTCGCCCCCACCGCCAAAGGCGCCCATAGCCGGCGTCGCCAATATAGCCTCCCAGTTGTCTTCTGGACCTTTCTCGCTCAAGTGCTTTCGCCAAATATCTCCTGCCGCGAAATAGTACGCCGGCTCCAAGCTTGGCGCATCGCCTCTGGCACCGAGATCGAGTCCTCTCCTCAAACAGTCGCCTTCTGCAAGGCCCGCTGCAAACTCCCCGAAAAAACCCTCACAGACATCTCCAAACACATCGCCAATCGCTGCGAGCGCAACATCCCACAGGATGCCCTCTGGAAAGGACGTCACGTCAAAATCATTGACGGCACAACCATTTCCATGCCAGACACTCTCGCCAACCAAGAGCAATACCCCCAACACTCCTCGCAAAAACCCGGTTGCGGTTTCCCTCTCATGCGCCTCGTCGGTCTCTTCTCACTGGCCAGCGGCGCCCTACTCCACTTCGCCAAAAGCAGCATCCATGTCCACGAAACTCTTCTTTTTGGCCAAATATGGGGAATTTTCGAAAAAGATGACATCCTACTTGGCGATCGAGGCTTCTGCTCTTTCTACGCTCTCTCTGAACTCAAAAAACGCGGCATCGACAGCGTCATTCGACTCAGTAAAGAACCCCGGGGCAAGCCCCGAGGCATTTAAGAATATGAATTCACCACACGATGAAAAGCCGAAGCAAGCTTCGGGGTATCAGACCCAAAGGGAATGAAAACGGCAACCCCTGCTGGATCTCCCGAAATTCTCCTCACTCCACAGTGACACTTTTGGCAAGGTTCTTTGGTTTATCGACGTCGCAACCGAGCGCCACAGCCGTGTGATAAGCGAAGAGTTGAAGAGGAATCACATTTAGCACCGGAGCCAGAAAGTCCGGCACGCGCGGAAGCAGAATCACATCATCACACAGGCTGGCGAGTGTTTCGTCGCCTTCGGTTCCTATCGCGAACACCGGTCCCTTACGGGCTTTGACCTCCTCGATGTTGCTCAGGTTTTTCTCATACACCCCATCCTGTGGAGCTAGAAAAATGGATGGGGTTTCTTCGTT
>RFZT01000529.1 GCA_009920585.1 bacterium | reverse complement strand
GATGCCGCTGCGCCTCGTCCCACTGAAACGATAACCATGCGCGTCACACTTCACGATATCTGGATCTCCAGCGGACATGATTTCAAAGGCCGCCACGGCCAAGGTCGCCAAAATAACGAGATCCTTCGCATCAACACGGCTGAATGCCATGCGGAAAAGGGCATCCTCGGAGACCGCTACTACAATGAACTGCCCGGCGGTAAAACCCAGATCACCTTCCTCTCGCAAGAGGTGGTTTCGGAAATGTGCGATGCCCTCGCCTTGACATCACTCGATTGCTCCACTCTGCGGCGAAATGTCCTCATCTCGGGAGTTGATTTGAACAGCCTTATCGGACGCCAATTCCGTCTCGGGAGCGTGCTTTTCGAAGGAGTCGAGGAGTGCAAGCCTTGCTACTGGATGGATGAAGCCGTCGCTCCCGGAGCGAATGCGTTTCTCGTGGGGGCATGCGGCGAGGCCGAGCTTGAGGCGATTGATCCACCCACCCGCAAATTCCACGCAATCCGCCAAGAGGACGAGCAAACTTCGCCCGTGGTGGACTGCCTCACCGTCGAGCGCCCATTGCAGATCCTTGTGAATGGCGCGCTGTTTTCGATGACGATGCAAACTCCCGGAGCCGAGCGGTTCCTTGTTCGGGGCCTGCTCCACTCCGAAGCGGTGAACGACGCCCCCTTCCGAAATTATGAACAGGAGGAAACTCCTCTTGGAACCTTTGCCAGAGTCGAACTGACCGACTCCGCCGTGGCTCCGGCCAACCGTCGACTTGCCTCCACCTCCTCCTGCGGACTCTGCGGAAAGGAATCGATGGAGAAAATGTTCGAGGGTGTCACGCCGGTTTCTAAAGACGCATTAATCAGCGCCTCCGCTCTTAAAACCATCCATGAAAACGCACGCCGGCGACAAAGCCAGTTCGATGGCACTGGAGGGTGTCACGCTGCTAGCGCCGCAACAACCCACGGCGATGTGCTGTGCATCTTTGAGGATATCGGACGCCACAACGCGGTGGATAAAGTCATCGGATTCCTACTCGAGAACAACCTGCTCCCACTTGCGGATGTCCTCACCGTTAGCGGTCGCGTCTCCTTCGAGATCGTTCAAAAATGCGCCCGCGCAGGCATCCCCATCCTCTCAGCCATCTCAGCGCCGTCTTCTCTGGCCGTGGAGATGAGCGAACGCTGGGGCATCACCCTGGCAGGCTTCTGCCGCAACAACAGAGCCACATTCTACAGCCATACCCACCGCGT
>RFZT01000528.1 GCA_009920585.1 bacterium | reverse complement strand
TTTGAGTGATGTAGCAAGTCGCCGCCGCGATCCCGCCCAATGCGTGCAGTCCTATTCCGAGAAGTATCATAAAATTAAAGGGGGAGTGGAACCCCGCAATCAGGAGTCGCGAGGGAGTTGTTTTGAGAGGAGGGTTTCATAGAATTCGTCCACTATCGTGACGGTGGAACACCAGATTGTCTATGTCTGAAAGCGCGTTTTTTTGTATCTGGTTTACAAATCAAACGCATCGGACAAAAGTTGCATTTTAGAACGGGCAAGAGCATTCTTGATGGCGTATTGACCATGTCATCAAAATCCAAAAAGCTCAAAAAGCCCTTTGAGAGGGGGGCTTCACGAAAATCAGAGGAGGGCCAAGGAGGGAAAAACAGAGGGGCTTATGAGTCGCCGCTCTCAGGGGTGGGGGTTGTGCACGATTCGGATTGGACTATTCCTCCCTCCAGAGGGGTGGTGATCCACGAATGTGGGTATCTGGAGAAGAACCGAGAGTGGAATTTCACTTGGGTATTCAGTCCGTTCTGGCGGTTGTATTTCAATACCGAACCGGGACACAATGTGGTCATCGGGAACAAGGTGGTGGAGTTAACTCAGGACCGGATCGTGGTTATCCCTCCGCACCGCCAATTCCACTGCCGCTCCACTCGCGCGGTCCCCTCTCTCTGGGTGCATTTTAGCGTTTCGCGAAAGCTGTCAGAAAAGTCCGGCGCAGTGTTGATTTTCCAACCGAGCGTGGCGGAGTTCGCGCTGACGCAGGAGTTGACGGATGCCATCAAGGAAGTGACAGCGAGGGAACCCACGGACCGGAACTTCCGCCTCGCGCTGGCACTAGTTTTGACAGTGCTGGCTAGGCGGGAGATCGAGTGGAGCCCGGCGCTGCCTGATCACTTGCTCAAGGCGCAGAACCACCTCGAGGAAAACCTCGCCAGCCCTTTCATTCTTCAAGAGCTAGCGCATGCGGCCGGTATCGGGGAGCCTAGGCTGAGAGCGGATTTTAAAAAATTCCACGGAACCACTCCCTGCAAGTATGTCGCCGAAATCCGCGTGCGGGAAGCGGCGGCGCTCCTTTTCCATACGAACAAAAGCCTCGATGAAATCGCAGAAACAACCGGTTTTGGAACGCGCTTTTACATGAGCAGGGTCTTCAAAAAAATCACGGGCGAATCCCCAGCCGCCTACCGGCGCAAAAACCGCGAATAATCCCCCAAGCGGCTTGCTTTTTGACTCATTCTGTAGCGGCGGTCTGCGACCGCCGA
>RFZT01000527.1 GCA_009920585.1 bacterium | reverse complement strand
GCCAGTCTCCTAGAAGTTCACCTGCACAACTTGATATGATGTATGAAACAAGTTATGGAAAGACATACCCTTCGCAGCCGAATCCTGCAACTGCATCAGGTCTGCTTCCTACCGATTATGCTCGCACCTCACCGCAGTTTGTAAATCTCGCCGCAAGCCCTGCAATGGAACCTAATCAGGATGGAGGCTCACGTATCTTCAATCCTATACCGCAGTCAATTGATGCTGTGAAGCCCTCTGTTGCCATGAATGCTCCTGGAATTGAGGAGAATCCGAACTATCTGAACGGTGAAACAGTTGTGAGTCCGCTGAGTGGCCAGGTGATGTCAACCAAGGACTTTGTTCACAACAACATGCAGCCTTTCTACGGTGGTCGTGTGAAGCAGAATATGAACATCGAGACAAATGTAAGTATCCTCGACTCATACAATGGAACTGGAAGCACACAGATTGCCAAGCGCGAAGTTGAGACCATGTTCGACACAAATAAGTCACCTTTCGGCAATCCCTTCGGTATGGAGGATAACACTGACTTCTTCCAAAGCCGCATGGAGGATCCTGCGATGCGTCGTCGCGATGGTGAGCGGCCCTTTGAGCCTGTGAAGGTTGGTGCAGCCATTGGAGAGAAGTTCGGCGCGACAGGCAAAGGTGGTTTCCAGCAGTATGAGGTGAACGAGCACATGATTAATAATATCCGTCGCACCGATGACCTTCGTACGGCGGATAATCCGAAACTCTCCTACAAGGGCACTGTGGTTCGTGGACAGCAGTTCATCGGCAAGTCCATGGAGAATCCTGGTGAGGTCCGCAAGTACCGTCCTGATGGATTCTTCGTGGATCAGGAGGGCGAGCGTTTCGTTGGAGCCTTCTCTGAGGAGTCCCAGCGTGAAACGGCGCGACCTGTTCAAGTCATGCCGTACACAACACGTACAGATACAACGACGGAACTCATTGGCCCTGCGGCCAGTCAGGAATTCGGTGAAAACTACGTGACTGGCTCTTACCGTACGCCGATGCACCAGCAGTTTGGTGGAGCGGGTATGCGTAACGCTGACATGTCAACGTATTCGAGTGCAGACACGGACGCACCTGAGAATGACTATGGCAGGTCTGGTTATGAAGTGCGTCCTAACGAGCGCTTCTATACAAGCGACCGTGTCATGGGCCTGAACGTTACACCTGCTGACACACAGGCAAACACGGTTCACTATGCGGATGACTCTCGTCCTACACGTCGTGAGGAGACGAGTGGAAATATC
>RFZT01000526.1 GCA_009920585.1 bacterium | reverse complement strand
ATCGCATCACCAGGCTTAAGATTCATCGAAGAAGCGTTTGTCTTACGACCATTCACGGAGACGTGGCCATGGCTGACCATCTGGCGAGCACCACGAAGGGTCTTTGAGAAACCCATTTTCTGAACGACATTGTCCAAACGTGTCTCAAGAAGCTGAAGAAGAATCTCACCTGTTACACCACGGCGCTGGCTGGCGATCGCGAAATAACGGCGGAACTGACGCTCCAAAACTCCATATTGGAAACGAAGCTTTTGCTTCTCAGCAAGAGCGATGGAGTAATCGCTTTGCTTGCGGCGGGATCCCTTAGGACCATGTTGGCCTGGAGGGTAGTTTTTATTTTCGAAAGCTTTCGGGGAGCCATGAATGAGAACTCCGTAGCGACGACTAACTTTTGTTTTGGGTCCGGTGTAACGTGCCATTTTTTTAAATTTAAGATTTTATAGTAAGGAATTGAAACGCACTCGTCAAATCAGACGCGGCGTTGCTTCGGCGGGCGGCAGCCATTGTGTGGGATCGGCGTCACGTCACGAATCATCGAAACATCAAGGCCGATGGCCTGCATGGCACGAACAGCGGATTCACGACCTGCACCAGGTCCTTTGACTCGGACTTCGACTTCTTTGAGTCCATGTCCCATAGCCTGCCTGCAAGCGTCTTGAGCGACCATCTGAGCTGCATAGGCCGTGCTTTTACGCGAGCCCTTGAAACCACACTTGCCAGCACTAGACCAACCGATCACTCCACCACGAAGATCCGTGATGCTCACGATCGTGTTGTTGAAGCTAGCTTGAACGTGAGCAACTCCTTGAATGACTCCTTTGCTTCCCTTGGCTTTGACAATCTTGATCGGTTCGATCGTGTCATCAAGGGAGATGCTGACGGGGGCCGGAGCCGCCGCAGGTGTCGCGCTTGCTGCTCCTTTTTTAGCTTTTGGAGCTTTCTTCGCCGGAGCTTTCTTCGCCGGAGCCTCAGCTGCTGGAGCTGCAGCTTCCGTTGATGCCTCTACTACAGGGGCTGCCTCGTCGATTGCAGGCGCCTGCGCTGTTGTCTCTTCAGTGCCAGAGACGATCGGTGTCTCTGCAGCTTCATTCTTGGTTTCTTCGCTCATACTTTAGTGGTGCTATTTTTAAACTTTGCCTGCTTTGGCATCTTTATTGCGCTGGACGCCCACAGTCTTACGAGGGCCCTTGCGGGTACGAGCATTAGTGCCCGTGCGCTGACCGCGAACAGGGAGTCCGCGACGGTGGCGAATGCCACGATA
>RFZT01000525.1 GCA_009920585.1 bacterium | reverse complement strand
TGTGGTGTTATGTTTTGCATGTCGTTGTATAAAAAAGCGGCGTCGACTCAGCCTTTGAGATTTCAATCCAAGAGGCGGTTTGCCCGTCTGTTCTAGTCGATCTGTTTGTTTTAACTAAAAAATCCTCTCGATGTTAAGAGAAATTAGACTTCCTCAGGCTGAAACATTCCTCCATAGCCGGGGCGGTAAAGCATAAGGCCCGTGATGGAAGCCATTTTCTCAAAGTGGGCATCGATGGTAAATAGTCTTATTCCATCGTGCAACGCAATCGAGGCGATAAGGACATCTAACCATGGTACACTCAATCCAGAGTCGCGTAATTTCCAAGCCAAGGAGATGGCGCGTTCCCAGTCATCTTGATTGCAATTCCGATAAGGAATCACGGAAAAATACTGTCCCAACCGGCGGCGGTCTTCTTTTCGAGATCCTCCAAGGACTTCCAAGCGAATAGGCGAACAGAGCTGAGCCTCGTAAACATCAAGAAGCGCTTCGAGAGCGACCTTGACGTCTAGTCGCCCCATGCGTCGCAACGATTCGATCCAAACGGAGGAGTCAACGAGTACCATCGATCAATAGTGGCCCAACGGAGGGACTGGAGAGTCTTGATATTTTTCGTTGTTGGACGAGTCCACGTCATAATCGAAAGCCCCCTCGCGCATGAGCTTTCCGAATTCTCGGGCCTTCCGTCTTTTCACAAATTCCATCACGGCTCTGGCCAAAGAAGCTCCTTTGCTTTTTTCGCCGGTCATCGCCATGACCTCTTTTAAAATATCCTCAGAAACTTCAACGCTGATTCTCATTGGCAATGAATAAATATCGAAGATCGCATCGAATCAAGTGTTTATTTGATGCAAATGCGCGCAAGTTTTTATTTTATTTGCTCAAAAGTGATGCGATGGCATTTTTGATCTCCTCAAGAGTGGTCTCTTTGGACTTGGCGGCGTCAAGAAGGAGAATGCGGTTTGGGTTGAGTGCGGCTAATTCCAGATAACCGTTGCGGACGGCTTCAAAAAATTCTTCGCTTTCGCGTTCGATGCGGTCGAGGGTTCGTTGACCTGCCTTCATTCGCTCAAGCGAGGTGGGCCGGTCGAGGTCGAGAAGAAAGGTCACATCAGGAAGACAGGCATCGACGGCAAAGGCATTGATCATCTCCGTCTGCTGGGGTGGTATTTTTCTGCCCACGCCTTGATAGACGGTTGTTGAGTCGAGAAAGCGGTCGCATATGACGATCCGTCCGACAGCTAAAGCCGGGACGATGACT
>RFZT01000524.1 GCA_009920585.1 bacterium | reverse complement strand
CAGGCGGCAGCGCCACTGATACAACACGCAATCTGCTCACGGAATTCCAGACAGCAGGGTTCACCTACGCGTCAAGCAAAACGGAGATGAATGCAGTGACGGCGAACGCGAGCACAAAGCTCCTCGGATTGTTCTCCTTCTCAAACATGAACGTGGCATTGGATAAAATCAACGGACGCCGAGGCAGCAGCACGGCGCTGAATGGTGGATCGGTGGTTGCGGGTTACGGGTTCCCCGACCAACCCATGCTCGAAGAAATGACGGCTAAGGCGATTGAAGTCCTCAAGCAAAACCCGAACGGCTTTGTGTTGATGATCGAAGGAGCCTCGATCGACAAGCAAGCCCACAACATGGATACGGAACGCTGGATTGTTGATACCATCGAGTTCGACAATGCGGCCGAGAACGTGCGCCAGTTTGCAACAAATTCCGCCAACGGTCAGACGCTTGCCGTCATCACAGCCGACCACGAGTGCGCTGGTGTGGCCATCATTGGGGCTTCGATGAAAACGAACGCCAACTTGATCACAGCCGCGGCATCCGGAAACACCACGATCCTTCGTAAAGACACCGTGGGGACCTACGAGGCCGCATTGTTCCCATCCTACACGCTGAGCGGAACGGATGGATATCCAACGACGATGGACCCTGACTACAAAATGTTGGTCGGTTATGCGGCCAATGCAGACCGGAAAGAAGATTGGCTCACCAATGCACTTCCCTTGCAGGACTCGCAACAACCAGAAGGAAGTGCATCCTACGCGAGCATTAAATCCACGCTCCCAGCCAACCCATTGGCCCGCGACACAAACGGGTTCACCATCACTGGACATATTGATGGAACATCAGCCGCGCATACGGCAGGTGACATCCCGCTCTCGGCCATAGGTCGTGGTTCAAAAGCCTTTACAGGCGTGCAGGATAACACGGACGTATTCTTCAAAATCATGCAGGCAGCCGTCGGAGGAGCTGCAAACTAAAATCGATTCAGAAAACTCAACTTTAAAAAATCAAAATGAAAAAACTAATAAAATCGAGTGTAGCAGTAGCCTTGTTGGCTCTGTGCACCTCTCAAGCCGACGCACAGGTTTCCTTTGTAAACGGCGTGTCGCTTCCTTACGGCGGCGAAATCGTGTCCTACGACTCCACTAATAATCGACTCTTGACTACCAACTCAGGGAATGGAAGTCACGGCGTTCAAATCTATACTATCGGTTCAAATGGCTCGCTCACAGCAAGCACTGCCGTTGATTTAGCATCCGTATTTGGCGGGGCTGCCAAT
>RFZT01000523.1 GCA_009920585.1 bacterium | reverse complement strand
ATCACCTCTGCGGAACGTTTTTCAAAACTCAATGCTCTCAGCCACGCAAAAAAGGACGTCATTTCTGCAAACGGCGGCACCGCTTTCAGGGTGCTCTTCAATTTTATCACGCCAGAAGCGAAAAGCGGGCTGAATTTGATCGTATTGTTTTGTGAGGGGTTGGCGGTGTCGGTTTTTTCACACTTCTACGGTGCATCTACCTCCTCGGTCAAAACGACCTTTTTTTAAAGCCGTTTTCGGGTTAAACTCTCAACACTGGGCTCAGGTGCCCATCGTATTTCCAAAAAGATGGATATGGAGCCGATCGCAGTAGCGATGGCCCTTCTCTAGGCAGATGGCGATGACCTCGCTCTGGCGAGATGCGAGCAACTCGTCGCTCGTTCCTTCGGGCATGAGAAGGATTTTGGACGGCAGTATTTGCGCGCCGATTTCCGCGATGGTTTTTTCGATTTCCGGCAGATCGTTCGCGCTAGAAACGACGAATTTCAACTGAAATGGGTAGCCTGCAATCCACTCGCGCAAGACGTCCGGTTGAATGCGCGTTTTTTCGTGGCGATCGACCCACGTGGCCTCGATTTCCGTCGCCTCGGGAGTGGAATTCGAAAGTTTTGGGCTGAGGGAAGCGAGGTCGCAGGCGATATCTGCCGGAGGAATCGTGCCGGCCGTTTCGATCGTGATGTGCATGCCCTCGGCGCGGAGGCCGGCGGCCAATTCGTGAATTCCTCGCGCGATCATCGGTTCTCCGCCGGTGAGAACGCAGTGCTGCGCTGGGTGTTTTTTGACTTCCTCTAAAATGCTCTCGATGCTCTGCTCGGCGCCTTCGGGATTCCACGAGGCATACGGGGTGTCGCACCAACGACAACGCAGGTTGCAGCCCGAAGTGCGAATGAAAACGGACGGCACACCGGTGAGTTCGCCCTCACCTTGAATGGAGTAAAAGATTTCCGAGATCCGCATGGGGCTAGTGAGGTTTGGCAGGAAGCGGCGGAGTGGCGAGATAGGGCGTGGGGTCTAATATCCCAGCGAGAAGGAAGGCTTCTCTCCGCTCGACGCAGGTGCCGCATTCGCCGCATTGCACCTCGCCTCCAACGTAGCACGACCAGGTTTGTGAAAAATCGACGCCGAGATTGTGTCCACGCCGGGCGATCTCGGTCTTCGTCATGGTGACGAAGGGACGCATCACTTCAACGCGGGCATAGGTTCCAAGCCGTATGGCATCCGCCATGGCACTTAGAAAATCCTCGCGGCAGTCGGGATAGATCGCATGGTCGCCAGAATGGGCGGCAA
>RFZT01000522.1 GCA_009920585.1 bacterium | reverse complement strand
CAATTCATCGAAGCGGTGACCTACCGATGGAGGGGGCATGTGGGGCACCGCGAGGATATTGATGTCGGGGTAATGCGGAAAGACGATCTTAAGTCATGGAAAAAAAGGGATCCGATCGCGCGGTTAGTTAAAGGAATGGTTAAAAAAAGGTTTCTACTTGAGAAAGATGTTTTAGAAATTTCTCAAAAGGCGCAGGAGGATATCTTGAAGGCTTGGGAACAAGCTTCAAGAGATCCTTATCCTAATGCCGAGGCCCTTCTGGGAAGAGTTTACTACAAAAAAAGCTGAGATTGTGAAGCAAATCAAAAAAACAAGCTACGGGCATGCTTTGCGGGAGGGCTTTGCCTACTTGCTGAAAAACTATCCGGAAGTGTTCACGATAGGCCAAGGATTATGGAGTCCATGGTACGTAGGAAACACGATGACAGATCTGGAAAAGGAGTTCGGAAAGGAGCGTGTCATTGACACACCAGTGGCCGAGCTGGCCTGTACCGGAGTGGCGGTGGGAGCGGCTATTTGTGGGAAGCGGCCTGTCATCATCCATCCTAGGGTAGATTTTGCCTTATTGGCGGTGGACCAGATAGTGAATCAGGCGGCCAAATGGTGCCATATGTTAGGGGGGCAAACTTCGGTTCCGGTGACTATTCGCGCGATCATTAACAGGGGCGGGGAGCAGGGAGCACAACATTCCCAATCCCTGCACTCATGGTTCGCCCATATTCCCGGCCTGCGAGTGGTGATGCCTTCCACAGTGCAGGATGCGCGGGATCTGCTGATTGCCTCTGTGCTTTGTGACGATCCGGTGATGTTTATCGATGATCGTTGGCTCTATGAGCTGGAAGAGAAGCTACCACCTGTTAAGGAAATCGACCTGCGTCAACAAGGTCCAGTTGTAAGGAAAGGGGGAACGGACATCACTTTGGTAGGTTGTAGCTATGCGGCACAGCAGTGTCTTCAGGCTGCTGAAAAACTTTCCAAGCAGGGTATCAGTGCTGAGGTGGTAGATTTGAGGGTGTTAAATCCTTTTAAAAGAGAGGTGATTGTGAAATCGGTTGCGAAAACAGGAAGATTGCTGGCAGTAGATGGGGACTGGTCGACCTGCGGGATGGCGGCGGAGGTGATCGCCTCCGCCGTCGAGCAAGTGCCGCTTGCCGCACTCAAGGTCGCGCCGCGCCGACTTACGCTGCCAGATGCGCCCGCCCCTACCAGCAAGCCGTTGGAGGAAGCCTATTATTTTAAAGCTGAAGATATTTTTCGCGAAGTGACGGAAATGGTGCGCTCTTGATTAA
>RFZT01000521.1 GCA_009920585.1 bacterium | reverse complement strand
CCTTACAAGGGCGCGGTACCTGCTCTGCAGGACTTATTGGGTGGCCAGATCCCGTTAGCCATCGTGGGCTTGCCGGCCGTCCTGCAGAATATGAAAAGTGGCAAACTCAAAGCCATCGCGGTGTTTGGCGGCAAGCGATCTTCCATCGCACCGGATATTCCGACTTTTGTTGAATCGGGCTTTTCAGAGATTGAGATGCAACTGGCTTACGGCATATTCGTAGCCAAAGATACGCCTCGCCCAATCATTGACCGCCTGAATCAAGACCTTGCCGCAGCGCTTAAGGCTCCGGAAGTGCGCGAACGGCTTCTCACTACCGGCTTCGAAGTCTCCTTCAGCTCGCCTGCCGAAATGGATGCATACCTGCGCAGCGAAATTATTAAGTGGCGACCTATAGTGCGCGACTCAGGTGCAACCGCCGACTAAATCCCTTTTTTCTTTTTTTACCAATATTCTTTTTTTACCAAATTTCTTATGTCAATTTACGAACCCTCAACCGCTAAAGCGAGCTCCACACTTAAGGCCATACGTCGCGTCATCACCGGCGTCAATTCGGAGGGGTTGTCGGTCATCACGAACGAGGGCAATGCACCTGGCCAGCACGAGAACGACAAAATACCGGGCCGCGGTTATACAGATTTCTGGGTCTGGCGCAAGACGCCCCAGCCCCTACATGGCATCGAGGATACTGGCCTTTGGCCAGATGAATTTCCTGGCCCACCTCCCGGGGGGCATCTACGCGTGGTGCATTGGCTTTCGAATAACGGCAAGCCCGATGCAGTACCCGTTGTACCTCCTCATCCA
The DNA here is from genome assembly GCA_009920585.1 of bacterium. Classification (GTDB taxonomy): domain Bacteria; phylum Verrucomicrobiota; class Verrucomicrobiia; order Chthoniobacterales; family Terrimicrobiaceae; genus UBA967. The sequence continues at coordinate 486 of RFZT01000521.1, read as the reverse complement.
CCCGTAAGGGTAGGCGTCGGTGGTCATTCGTGGGACCGCGGTGGCGGCAACAACAGCTGCATCTCGGATATGCACAAAACCGAGTCGGTAGACTTTGGGATCGTTCTAGCGGGAGAACGCATCCTTGTTTGCGATGGCGGGCAAACGGCCATAACGCCTGGCGACATTGTGGTTCAGGTCGGCGCTTGGCATCTGTGGGACAGCTCGCGAGTAGGCTGTCACATGGCTTTCGACATGGTGCCTGCGGTTTTCAGCGGCGAGCCGACTGGTCTTCATGGTCTGCAGGAAAAAGAAGTGCCAACGATGAAGCCATTTGAAGGGAAACTGCCCGCCGGGGTGAAGCCGCAGCGGCGCATAGTAACAATCGACCGCGAGCCCGGAAAATCAGTAATCGTAAGCGACGGCGCGTCGCCCGATGTGCGCACAGATCCCGCTAGGCCTGGCTTCGCTTTGCAGCGGATATGGGTTATCGAGAGCCACCCAGCG
>RFZT01000053.1 GCA_009920585.1 bacterium | reverse complement strand
GCCACCCTTTTCAAGGGCGACCACTACGGGGTGTTCGGTGGGATTGAGCGAAAAGCGCTCGCTCGTCAGAGAGATTACGTCGGCGTCGGCAAGCATGGTTATAAAAGCTGGGCTATTAGCGTTGCCGTATTCCAATACTTCCCTTTGGTATTAGGAAAGCCAAATCACGTGCGATTTGTCACCCACAGAGGCTTTTTTTAGATTATTGAGAAATGCCGGGTTACAAGGGGCTATGTGAAGACCTACTCGGTGGAGACGGAAAAATTATTTACATACTTTCTAGAATTGTAACTCTAGTGGTTTCATCGATGGCAACCGGACCCAAAGATCTTTTTCAAAAGTGCAGGGAGTATAGGGACAGTGCGGATGCGCGCGCCCAAGGGTTTTATCCCTACTTCCGCTCCATTGAGGAGCCCCACGGCAACTACGTGGTTTGCGATGGCGAACAAAAGATCATGATCGGGTCGAACAATTACCTCGGCCTCGCCCAGGATCCCCGTGTTGTGGAGGCCGCCTGTGAGGCTACCCGTCGCTATGGTGCCGGATGCACCGGGTCGCGCTTGCTCAATGGCACTATCAAGCTGCATGTCGAGCTCGAGGAAGCGTTGGCGGCTTTTCTGGGGCGCGACGCCTCGATTCTTTTTTCGACAGGATTTTTTGCAAACCAAGGTGCGCTCATTGCATTGACTGAGGATGGGGATGCCATCCTTTGTGACAGAGAAAACCACGCGAGTATCATTGATGGTTGCCAGTTCGCTCCAGCGAAGCTCATTCCCTTCCGCCACAATTCCGCCACTTCTTTGGAAAATCGCCTCAAGCGGTTGACGGATGAGGCCGGTCGGATGGTCATCTTAGATGGGGTTTTCAGTATGTCCGGCGACATTGCCGATCTGCCGTCGATCGTTCCCGTGGCGAAACGGCACGGCGCGATGGTCTATGTGGACGAGGCTCACTCCCTAGGCGTTCTAGGCCGCCAAGGTCGCGGCACGGTGGACCACTTTGGCCTTCAGAATGATGTCGATATCGTGATGGGCACCTTTTCCAAATCCCTCGGTTCCATGGGTGGATTCATCGCAGGAAATGCCGAGTTGGTGGAATACCTTAAGCACCGTGCCCGATGCCTGATTTTCACGGCAGCATTGGCTCCAGCTGTCGTTGGCGGTGTGATGAAGGCACTTGAAATCATGCAGGAGGAAACTTGGCGCATCGACCAACTCTGGCGCAATACCCATAGGATGCATGAGGGCTTCAAGCGAATCGGATTTAAAATTGGAGAAACTCAAACGCCCATCGTTCCTATCCTTATTGGCAGCGAGGCGAAGGCGTTTATTTTCACTCAGCGCCTTTTTGAGGAGGGTGTCTTTGCGACGCCCGCGATCTACCCAGCTGTTCGCTATGGAGAGGCTATCGTTCGCACTAGCTTCATGGCCACACATACGGACAACGATCTTGACCGCGTATTGGAAATTTTTGAGAAACTTGCCCGTGAACTAGGAACCTTTGATGATCCCGCCTACCTCAACCCTGGACGCCGGAAAAACACTTTCGATTTCAGTTTGTCGAACCCCGTCGCAGTGGAAGCGGTTTGAAAGAACGGCAGAGGCGATTCACAAAGCCGATCCGGCCTTTGTGCCGCCGTTTCCGGGTAGCATAGCCAAGTTTCTCTCACCCGACTCCGCATTTCATCGTCGCCATGGAGTGATAACGGCATTTTTGGCTGAGAGGAACGGACGTCCAGTCGGGCGCGTGGCCGCTATCATCAATCGCTCGCACAATGAATATCACAAAGACCGCATCGGTTTTTTTGGATTTTTTGAATGCGAGAACAACCCCGCCACCGCAGCGGCTCTCCTGAACAGAGTCACTGAAATTCTCCTTTCTAATGGCATGGACGCCGTGCGTGGGCCCTATAATCCGAGCATCAATGACGACTGTGGGATTTTGCTGAATGGATTCGATCAGCAGCCCATTATGGGCCTGCCCTGGAATCCCTCCTATTACCCAACACTTCTTGAGGACCTTGAATTCAAAAAGGCCCGCACACTTTACACGCTCAATCTTCCCCTCCACCGCCAGGAGCCACCGGAGCGCTTCCGGCGGATCGTCGAGCACATGAAAAAACGCTCGAAGCTCAAGACTCGAACGATGGATATCGCGCGACTTGAGGACGAACTGGTGATCGTTCGCGACGTTTACAATGCCACGCTGGAGAGAAATTGGGGCTTTGTTCCCATTTCGATGGAGGACCTGCTTGCCGCAGCGGAAGACATCCGAGCCATCGCCGACCCTCGGCTCCTCCTTATCGGGGAATCCGAGGGGCGTGACGCCGCAGTGGCCATCACGTTGCCGAACTTCAATGAGATTCTGGCCGCCACTAAAAACACCCCCCATTGGCTGCGCTTGATCCATATTTTCATTCTCATGAAAACGCGGAAGATCAAAGCTTGCCGCCAAACCGTGCTCGGCGTGGTGCCGGAATTCCGCGACCACGGCCTTCACGCCTGGCTGATTTACGAGCAATTCATCGAAGCCAAAAAACATTTCTCCGATGCGGCCCTCGGGTGGCTCGAAGATACCAATTCGGAAATCATCAAAAACTGCCAACTTGTCGGTGGTGAGACAGATCGCGCATGGGCGATCTTTGAAAAATCTCTGGACACCTGATTTCCCAAAAAGGTCCGCAGCGCCCGCCGTGTAGGTTTTCCCTGAAAATGCATGCGTGGCGTTGTTTTGCGTGGAGCGGACTTGACATACGGCAATGTAATAACTAAAGTTATTCCATGATCGCTCAATCCAAAATCCGCAAAATCGGTAATTCCCTAGGCGTGGTTCTTCCTAAGGAGGCTTTGCAACAGCTTAAAGCTGAGGAGGGAACAATCCTGTATTTCACCGAGTCGCCCGAGTGCTCGCTTCGTATCACTCCCGAGCGGCCAGGGTTTGATGATAAAATGGAAATCGTCGAGAGTCTGATGAAGCGCTACCGCAATACGCTTCGGGAGCTTGCAAAATGAAAGAGCCGATATGGGTGGATCGTTACGACTGCCTCGCGATGCATGAGAAGCTCTTGGATCGCTTTGGCGGCCTCAAGGGAATTCGTGACGAGGGGCTTCTCGACTCGGCACTTAACAAGCCGATGCATCTTTTGAGTTATGGCAAGCCATCCGTTTTTGAAATGGCTGCTTCCTATGCGTTGGGAATCGTTAAAAACCATCCGTTCCTTGATGGAAACAAGAGAACAGGATTCGTTGCCGCTGCGCTCTTCATAGAATCGAATGGATTTTCTTTTCAAGCCAGCGAGGAGGAAGCGGTTCTCGAAACGCTCGCTCTGGCCGCCAGCAAATCCACCGAGGAGGACTACGCCGCTTGGTTGGAGCGCAATTCCGTTCCTGCAGGGACGTGATATCGTAGAGGGATTCCTTCGGGTTGAAGGCTTTTGGTGTTTTTAGTGACAGGCCGCTGACCGCTTTCAGATCGACATGATATGGTGTGGCAGTGTCTTTAGCAAAGCGATCAAGGTCACTCGTGTCCCGTGAGAGAGGGTAGAATTCACTTGTCAGTCCGCACTACAAACTCAAAGCTACGAGTTCATTTTTTATGCCAAATACAATACTTGTTGGTGCGCAGTGGGGTGACGAAGGAAAAGGAAAGATTATCGATTTTCTCACGGATGAGGCCGACATCGTCGTTCGCAGCCAGGGAGGAAATAATGCCGGACACACGATCGTCATCGGTGGAGAGAAATACGTTCTCCATCTCATTCCCTCCGGCATCCTTCGCCGGTCAAAAACCTGCGTGATCGGTAACGGTGTCGTGATTGACCCCGTCTCGCTTGTTGGCGAAATCGACGGCCTCTTGGCACGTGGAGTTAAAGTCGGAAAGAACCTTCTCATCAGCGATGCGGCTCACCTTGTTTTGCCTTACCATCGATCGCTTGACGAGTTGCGCGAGGTTCAAAAAGGAAGCAAAAAAATCGGCACTACGAAGCGGGGCATCGGACCAGCTTACGCCGACAAAGCTTCGCGCACAGGCCTTCGCATGGGCGATCTCATGCGCCCGGACGTTTTTACCGCAAAACTCACTCAACGAATCAAGGAAAACAACGAGATCCTCAAGAGTCACGGCCTCGCGCCCCTCAATGGCAAAAAAATCCTCCAAGATTACCTCGCCGCCGGCGAGAAGCTTCGTCCTTTTGTTACCAATACCGTCATTTTCCTCCACCGCGCTTTGGAGTTGAAACAAAGCATGCTATTTGAAGGCGCGCAGGGAACCTTCCTGGACATCGACCACGGCACATATCCCTTTGTGACGAGTTCGAACACGACGGCTGGGGGAGCCTCCACTGGCAGTGGCGTGCCGCCACACCGGATCGACTCCGTTCTCGGCGTGATGAAAGCTTACACCACCCGCGTGGGTGAAGGCCCATTTGCCACAGAGGATCAAGGGCTGAGCGACACTCTTCATGCCATGGGTCGTGAATACGGCGCCACCACGGGGCGTGCGCGCCGTTGTGGTTGGTTCGACGCGGTATCGACCCGCTACTCGACGATGGTGAATGGCATCGACAAAATCGCCATCACGAACCTCGACGGACTCGATGGCGTTGAAACCATTCGCATCTGTGTTGCCTACCGACTCGATGGCAAGGTGATTGATTTTCCGCCGACTGATAGTGATGACCTCGCTCGATGTGAACCGGTTTACATCGAAATGCCGGGTTGGTTGAAGGGAACGGAAAAAGCCCGCAAATTCTCGGAGCTCCCGCCCAAAGCCCGAACCTATGTTAAAAAAATATCGGAACTCACGGGTGCGAAACTTTCGATCGTGAGCATCGGGCCAGGCCGCGCTGAAACGATCCGACTTTGATTGTGAGCGGAACCCCCAAACACGTGGCCGTCATCATGGATGGCAATGGACGATGGGCGCAGCAGCGTGGACTGCCACGTCTAGCGGGCCACGAGGCTGGGGCGAAGTCGATTGAGCGCTGCGTTCAATCGTGTCTAGATACAGGGGTGGAGTATCTCACGCTCTACGCATTTTCGTCAGAGAACTGGAAGCGTCCGGCTCTTGAGGTCAATGGCCTCATGCTTTTGCTGGAAAAATTTCTCAACCAAAAGCGGGACGAAATGGTACGGGAAGGCATTCGCCTTCATCACATCGGTCGTCGCAAGGAACTGCCCTCCGTCTGTCAACGCAAGTTGCAGGAAGTGATGGCAGCCACAGCCTCCAATACTCGACTGCATCTTGTGCTGGCGATCAACTACAGCGGTCGCACGGAGATCATCGATGCCGTCAAATCCATCTCTCGCGATGTTGCCGCCGGTGCACTCCGCGAGGAGGATATCACCCCTGAGATTTTCGACGCCCGCTTGGATACCGCCGGCATTCCAGATCCCGATCTCCTAATTCGAACCTCAGGCGAAATGCGGATCTCCAATTTTCTCCTTTGGCAGCTCAGCTACACAGAAATCCATGTGACCAAAAAATTCTGGCCGGAATTCGAGAAGGCAGATTTCCTCGCGGCTCTGGAGGATTTTCAATCGCGTTCACGCCGATATGGCGGAGTGTGAGTTTGCTATGTCTGCGTCAGTTCTGAACCCAACCTCAATCACGAACATTGCGGCTTACCGCTTCGCGGAACTGAGCGATCTCAAGTCTCTCCGCCAGCGTCTTCTCAGCCTCTGCAAAGGATGGAAGTTGAAGGGCACGATTCTGATCAGTACGGAGGGAATTAATCTCTTTGTCGCGGGAGGTTCAGCAGAAATCGATCTCCTTCTAGCGGAGTTGAGGAGCATTCCGGGATTGGAGGGCCTTGCCGTCAAAACCAGCGAAAGCGACCACCAACCCTTCTCGCGAATGCTCGTGAGGATCAAAAAAGAAATCATCGCCTTCGGTGTGGATGGGATCAATCCCGCCCAGCGCACGTCGCCGAAACTCCCTGCCGCCACGCTCAAACAATGGCTCGATGAGGGGCGCCGCATCACCCTTCTGGACACGCGTAACGACTATGAGATCAAGTTGGGAACCTTTCGCGGGGCACTCCCAGCAGGGATTGATCACTTTCGAGATTTTCCCCAAGCGGTGGAACGTCTTCCGGAATCTCTCAAGGACGAGCCAGTCGTGATGTTTTGCACCGGCGGCATCCGCTGTGAAAAAGCGGGGCCCTACATGGAGCGAGAGGGATTCCGCCAGATCTACCAACTCGATGGTGGCATTTTGAAGTATTTTGAGGAGTGCGGAGGCGCTCATTACGATGGGGAGTGCTTTGTTTTTGATCAACGTGTGGGAGTGGATCCCGCTCTCCGTGAGACCGAGACGATGCAGTGCTTTAAATGCCTCAGCCCGCTCTCGGAAACCGATCAGAGTGATGAGCGCTATGTGCCGGACAAATCCTGCCCTTACTGCTTCCAGACACGCGCTGAACAAATGGCCGCACACATCGAGATGAGGGAGTCGGCTATCCGCGAAGCCTCAACGCCTCTTCCAGGCAGTACGGCCTACGATAATTTCCGTCCGCTCACTATCCCATTGGATCAAGATGAGCAGACCATTCTGGCGGCCTTGGGAGCGATATTTGCTCACTCGGAGCCTGCGGAATGGGCTCAGATTTTCCAAAACAAGCATCTCCTTGGACGCGATAAAAATCCTGTGGATCCGGAGCAAATCGTGCGTTCCGGTGAGCGTTACTTCCGAAAGCTCCCATCGACCATCGAGCCGGACGTGAATCCTAATATTCGCCTCCTGTACGAGGATGAGGCTATCATCGTGGTGAATAAGCCAGCCCCGCTCCCCGTGCATCCAAGTGGGCGATTCAATCTCAATACGCTCCAGTCCCTTCTCCAAAAAGTTTACCATCCTCAAAAGCCGCGCCCGGCTCACCGCTTGGATGCCAACACGACGGGGATCGTGGTTTTTTCGCGCACGCGACATTTTGCAAAACTCCTCCAACCCCAATTCGAACGTGGCGAGGTAGAAAAAACGTATCTGGTTCGTGTGCTTGGTCGTCCTGCGGAAACGCAATTCTTTTGCGATGCTCCGATTGGCACTTCCCCAGTTGATGGGGGGGGACGGACAGTAGATCCCATCCATGGCATGTCCTCCCGCACGGAGTTTCGGGTGCTCGAACATTTCGCGGATGGAACAACGCTCCTAGAAGCCATGCCTCTCACGGGCCGAACGAATCAAATAAGAGTCCACCTCTGGCACATGGGGATGCCGGTCGTGGGCGATCCTCTTTATCAGCCTGATCAGAATTTGACATCGCGCCAAACGCTCTCGGTCGACGATCCACCTCTCTGTTTGCACGCTTGGAAACTGGCTTTTAATCACCCTCTAAGTCATCAGAGGATTAATTTCGAAACGTCCCTCCCAACGTGGGTGAATCTTAAATAGTTCGACATTTTGCTAGAAAATGGATTTCGCCGCATTACTCCGCGGACATGGAAAAAGTCGTAGCCGCACCATCAGAATCGACCTCTTTCCGTTCAAATTTGGCTGGAAAATATCTCACGTTCGCGCTGGCGAACGAGGGTTATGGCGTTCCTGTTCTTAAAGTTCATGAAATCATTACGATGCTTCACATCACGATGGTTCCTCAAATGCCTCCCTACGTCAAAGGCGTCATCAATCTTCGCGGCAAGGTTAAAGGAGCGGTGAAAAGCCTTCTCGATATCGATAAGGTCATCGCGGCTGACGAAATCAAACCGGTTGCCGAACTTTTTTAGTTTTTCGTAACAGAAAAGTCAGCGAGAGAAGCGAGCGATCAACCCGCAAGTCGCTCGGCGGCGGTCACGCAGTTCGACATCAGCATCGCAATGGTCATTGGGCCTACACCTCCCGGAACGGGAGTGATAGCTGCGCATTTTTCCGCGACAGCATCGTAATCCACATCTCCAACGAGCCGGTAGCCTTTAGGATGAGACGGATCCTCGATGCGATTGATGCCAACGTCGATGACGACGGCTCCTTCGCGGATGTGGTTAGCTCCGAGAAAATGCGGGCGCCCAATCGCGGCGATAATAATATCCGCCTCACGCGTCACTGATGCCAAGTCGCGAGTGCGAGAATGCGCAACTGTCACCGTGGCGTCGCCGCCCGGTCCACGCTTCATCAAAAGTAGGGCCATAGGTTTGCCGACAATCATGCTCCTCCCGACCACGACAGCCTTGCGCCCCGCAGTTTCGATTCCAGCTTCAATCAAAAGTCGTATGCAGCCAAGCGGTGTGCAGGGGACAAATCCCGATGGATCTTCCATAGCCAACTTGGCGACATTCACTGGGTGGAATCCATCCACATCTTTGCTGGGGTCGATCGCCTTTACGATTTCTGCTTCGTCAATCTGGGGCGGTGGCGGCGACTGAACGAGAATGCCGTGGATGGACGGATCGGCATTCAACTCGGCGACCACGGCCAAAAGTTCAGCCTGAGTCGTGTCGGCCTTGAGTTCTTTTTTTACAGAATGCAGACCCAGTTCGGCGGCTTTGCGGTCTTTTGAGCGAACATAGGCACGCGAAGCAGGGTCATCACCGACGAGTACAACAGCCAAGCCGGGCGTGATGCCACGCTGCGCGAGGGCTGCAATTCTGATTCGGGTTTCCTCCATTACCTTCGCCGCAACGGCGTTTCCATCAATCCGCACCATGTTTTAAAATTTCCTCCAGTTTGTTTCGTTCGAACTCGAATTCCGTATGAGTTGCTTCCTCTGGAATACGTATCGGGCTACCCACATTGATCGACACGCTCGAAAATGGCAACGGGATGATGAATCCATCCCAAGTTTTCATTTGAAAGCAGCGTGAGAATTGAGCGTGGAGAGGCAGGATCTTGGCGCCGGTGGATTGGGCGAGTTGGATGACGCCCGGGCCAAGGCTATATCGTGGGCCGCGGGGACCATCCGGCGTGATGGCAATGTCTCTCCCAGATTGAACTAGCCGAATCAGTTCTAACAAGGCTCGCGAGCCTCCTCGAGAACTCGATCCACGAACGGATCCCATTCGAAACTCTGCCACGAGACGGGCGAGTATTTCTCCATCCTTGCTGGCACTCGTGAGAACGGTCACTCCTCGCCGATGCTTGGGATAAATGCGCTGAAACGCAAAGGTGATGCCCAATATGCGATTGTGCCAAAAGCAAAACAGCACAGGGTCGGTGGAGGTATCCTTCTGAAAGCCCGATTCGTCCACAACGCGAATCCGAAGAGTCATGAAAAGAGACTTCAGGATCGTTGCACCAAGCATGGCCAGTATTCGCTCGCGGTTCATACAAGGAATTGCTTCAGGATCTTATTCAATACAGGACGTGCTTGTGTGGCCAAGTTTTCATTGGCATAGGCGATCCAAGGCACTCCCGACTCTGTATCCAGTGGCGCATCCGGAAAGCCTCCGAGAGGGTGTTCGTAAATAACACCCGACTTCTCAAGTAGCATGGCCGTACAGCAATCGTAGGGGTGGCAAAGCAGTGAGGAGTCGATATCGAGAGTCCGGTAAACAAGTGGCCGGAGGTCACCGATGAGTCGATCCCGACCCGACATCAGTTCATGGAACTGACCCCCTGTGCAGATGTATTGGTCATCGAAGATCAATGGGGATATGGATCGGTTGAGACCGACAAGTTCGTCCCAAAGTCGTTCCTCAATTTGGGCGGTGAGTGTTCGTCCTTCAGGAAAAAACTTCACCAAGGAGGAAAAGCCATTGTTGAAATTGGTGGCGCGCGATGGTTTAGGTAAATCGCATTCGATGCTCATTCCCAAACGAACATCAAAGGCATTGGCGATCAAGTTGCCCGACCGCGTGGCGCTGAACTGATCTGCCCTCCAATGTCGCGATGTTGGAATTTCAGTCATCGACGCGGCTATGACTTCCGAGAGCATCGTTTGATCTCCAGATTGCGGAGCTATGGCAGCAAGCGCCCAAGCATTTCGCTTGTCGTACATGATTCCGCGAGTTCCATCGATAGGATCAATGATGCACTTCCAATCGGTCGAGCTTACCGCGGTACCCTCCGGAAAGCACAACTCGTCCTCGAGACCTTCCATCACGATCTGAACAGGATGCTCGTTCGGCCAGTGAGATCGAAACCACGTCAAAATGGCTTCTTCACCGAACCTATCGATGGCAAAAATGGTGTCGCCCCCAGCGTGACCGGTCACGGTGGATAGAGCGGCTGCATCCAGTCCGCAGCGCTGCGTTATCACCGCATCGCGGATGGCAATGCCAAGCTCGCAAAGAAGCGACCGCAGGGTCTCATGAATCGTCTCGCTCATCACAATCATTCTATCGGTCTAGCAAAGTCGTTGGCGAGAAATTGAGGATGGTTGACGGTAGACTTTTATAGCTCATCGGAGCTTTTGTCTCATCGAGCACTAACGTTTCGGGGTAGTGGTATGATGCGTTTTTAATGTTATTGATGCCCCAGATTGCTCTAAATCGACCGAAGTTGGTCTTCAATTGATGGGGTATCTCAGCGCAAATCTAATACGCGCCAAACAGAGATTCATCGCTCTCTATGCTATAGTAAATCGCGTAGGGAAAATCTTCTGCAAAGCTGCCGATGGTAAACGAAGACCTGCTTGTGAATCCCTTCAAAGAGTAAAAGAGAGTCGATTTCTGAATAAATTGAATCAAGAAAATACTCTCCAATACCGGGCTGCTGGGCCTCATAAAAAAGAAACCTGATTGCAGATCGCGCTCTGCAAAATCAAGGATTCGGATTTGCACTGCACAGATATATTGGCACGGATACGAGCCTTGGCATTGCTCCAATCTGAAAAAAATGCCTTCCCTTTGGAATAGGATTGCTCCGCTTCATGAAGTGCATTTTGGTGCCATTGCGAAGAGAGGTGCGAGTCGAGCGGCAGTGGAATTGACGGTGCGGCGGGATAACCACGATCCGGTCCTGAGTCATCTCCACCACCTTGTTCCCGATGACCACATTGTGTCCCGGCTCGGTATTGAAATAAAACCGCCAGAACGGGCTGAATACCCAAGTGAAATTCCACTCTCGGTTCTTCTCCAGATACCCACATT
>RFZT01000520.1 GCA_009920585.1 bacterium | reverse complement strand
GTTTTGGACCTTCTCGAAGGCCGTAGCGCTGGCGATTTGCGAGATGGCTCGCCAGATATCGCCGTTCGCGTCGGTGACCCAATCTTCGCCGCCCTTGGTCTGGATGATTTTCGGGAGCTGCCAGATGCGGTCCGCCCCGTCGGATTCGGCCTCCAGCTTGGCGTGGCAGTGATCGGTGAGGACGCGCATGTTTTGCATGATTGCCTCCGGGTCAGGAAAGACGGCCTTGCGGACGCGTTGTACGATGAAGCGCTGCTCCGAAAAGGTCGTCCGGAAGATGGCCAAATAGGTGTCGTTGACGTTGCCCGAGCCGTAGGGCTCGACCGTGACGAGCCTTCCCTGGACGTCGAATTGGCGGGCGATAAGGGCGGCACGCATAGGTTGCAGGGGCAATTTGCCCTGTTTTTCCGGAGAGGCGAGGGCATTCCGGTCACGCCAAGGCTTGATTTTCGTTTCGGCCTCCCCATGTTGAACAGTCCTCTGCGACGCCACCTTAGCTCAGCTGGTAGAGCATCTCATTCGTAATGAGAATGTCGCCGGTTCAAATCCGGCAGGTGGCTCCAGCGCAGGGGTTAATTTTCCAGTCCGTTTGCTAAGGCGGGCTTTCCCGCCACCCTCCACCACATGAGCCGCCGCTCCGACCAGCCCGCCCGCAGCCGCGATTTATCGCGTCGCTACGACCGGAACTTTAAGGTGGACGATGCCTATCGGGCGACGTTGCCCGACATGCAGAATAAGGACGCGTCTTTGATTCAAGGCGCCAACGTGCCAATCCAGCATGTGGGCATCTCGGGTTTCCGTTTGCCGATGTTCGTCATCTCCCGCGATGGTAAGCCGGTGCCCCTCGAATGCACGGTTACGGGGTCGGTCTCCCTCTCGGCCGACCGCAAGGGCATTAACATGTCGCGCATCATGCGCACGTTCTACGAGTTTAAGGACCGCGTCCTGTCCCATGAACTGCTCGAAGAGGTGCTGGTCCGCTACAAGAAAGACCTCGAGTGCAGTCGCGCCCGCATCCTCGTCGAGTTATGTACTTCATTTTCGTCTTCATAGGTCGAATAGTGATACGGGGTTTGCGCAGCAAACTCGGCGCTGCAGGTATCAACTGCCTTATAGGTGGGAATGACCCCAGCTGCGATGCGTGTTGCACGCACAGTTGACTCTTCGACTTTCCAAAGGTACGCCAACTGCGCATCGGAAAAACCGAGTCGTTTTGCACGCCGCCAAGAACGCACCGTCATTTTCTTGATGCCGCATGCATCTAATTCCGCTCGCTCATCAGTGATCATT
>RFZT01000519.1 GCA_009920585.1 bacterium | reverse complement strand
GCAACATCATCGCCTTCAATCAAACAACCGTTTCGGGAACCAAATAATTTAGCCCCCGAAGAAATCACGCCCTTTTCTTGGCCTTCCGCAAGGCTGAGAAAAGGGCTTTTTTTGATTGCATCGAAATCCTCCGAAATGGAGCGCGATGCTGCGTGAGCCGAGCAACTTCCCCCCCCAAAACACACCCATTTAAAATTGCAAAAGTGGACAGAAGTTGGGGGCGGGTGAAGATTATCATATTCGTCTCTTTTCCTGTCGATAGACTTCAGTGGGCATGCGCACAGATGCAGGCGTATTCCGCGAGCTTGCAATCCGGACATTTGGACAAATTGAGGGTGAACTTTTCATTCCCCAACGAAAAAAAAACCGCGCGCGTCTCGATGGACTACAGACTGCCTCCACCATTGGGTAATGGGACTTTTCATCTCCGGCTCCTTATAAAAACCCTGCGGGAATCTGTATAATCTTAGGCGCAAGCAGACGCACTTCCTCTGCGTTGTTGACCAAAATTCCATATGGACACTTCTCCTGTTCGACAAAACCCGACAAAGAACGCAAATCCGAATGCTTTGTGGACATTCCGAATTTGATTTCGATCGGGATGCGCAGCCCAGTTGGGTCGGTCAAAACGAGATCCACCTCAGCTCCTCCACGCGTCCGATAATAGGCAGCTGGCCAAGGAAAGTTTTCCAAGGAAGCGATCCCGAGTAGGATCTCCTCCAGCATGGCCCCCTCAAAGGCTGCCCCCACCCCTGCCCATGTCATTAATTGCTCTTGAGTCCTCGTCCCTTTCAAATGATTTAGCAAACCGCTGTCACGGATATATCCCCGAGGCATTTTCACCATCGATTTGGAGGCCGTCTTTTCCAGACTGCCGATGCTCCTCCAAAGAAACGTTCCCTCGGCAATCTCGAGATAATCTCTCACGGCTCCTTCGCTTGCCCCGAGCGACCTTCCCACCTCGGATCTGTTGATGATTGTGCCCGACAACTCACAGAGCATACCCAAGAAGCGGCGGAAGTTTTGCACATTGAGGCGGGGAAAAAGAGCGCGGACATCGCGATCCAGATAAGTACGCTCGTAGTTGGCCATCCATGAGGATTGAAAATCGGGGTCACCCGACAAGACAGGCTCCGGGTAACCTCCCCGGAGAAAGTGACCCAGCACTTCATCTCTCGAGAAGCCAACCTTCATTCGCAAAAGTAGATCCAGATGATCCAGTGAAGGAAAAGCGGTTAGAATTTTGTAAAACTCTGGAAGCTCCCTGCCTTGAATTTCATTCAGTTTGAG
>RFZT01000518.1 GCA_009920585.1 bacterium | reverse complement strand
CAGATTGCCACGCTCCACCCCGAGGCCCAAAAGCGCGCCCGTTCCTTTCTTGGAGTCGCCAAGACGATCGCTGCAAAGGTGGGCTGTGATGTGAAAATCATCTCCGCCACTCGCTCCTACATGGAGCAGGATGCCATATACGCCCGAGGCCGCACCACCCCCGGCAAGATCGTGACCAACGCCGCCGCTGGACACTCCAACCACAATTTCGGCATCGCCTTCGACATCGGAGTTTTTCGAGGCAAAGAGTATTGCGACGAACACCCCCTCTACAACGAGCTGGGCACGCTCGGTAAAAGCCTCGGCCTCGAATGGGGAGGGGATTGGAAATTCTGCGACGAGCCCCACTACCAACTCCGACCGCATTGGGCGACCGGCATGACCGAGCGCGACATGCTCGCCACCCTCCGCTCCCGAGTCTCCAAAAAAATCGACGTTCTGGCGTAGGGAAAAAAGCTAGCGTAAGCGATAGGAAACATCACATTAGCCCCCCCCCCATCATGTGGGGGTCAAAGTCAGGGTGCGCGGAAAGGTCGATCACTTTTCCTATCCAGTCCGGCGGAATTTCCCCTTCTGGAGAGTTGATGGCCCACCATCGGAAATCTCGGACGGATTGATCGTATTGGCACCAGCAACTTTGAACTTCGGTGTTTTCTTTACGGACGCGGGTTTTTCTTTTGTTGCCGCGCTGGACTTTACCACGTTCACCAAGTGAGTGGTGTCGTTGCGGATCAGCATTTGAACGTATTCGGTGAGGCCTTTTAAGCGCTCTTGGTCGATGCGGATATTTGCGAGTCGATAGTAACTCTCAGGCATCGAGATAGATTTTTTTACACACGGATCATTGGGCATGCGGGACTTTCGCACTAGGTAAGAAAAAAAGCAACTTTTTCCCAAATAAGGTATTGACCCCATGCCTTCTTTTTCCTACTTTTTGCAAAGAAGTAGCAAATGAACATACAACAAACCACCATCAAAAAATCAATCTCCCTGCCCGCAGAGATGCTTGAAATGGCGCTCTGCAAGGCACGCGAGGAACACAGAACTCTCTCGAGTTACATCCAATCTCTCATCGCGAGAGACTTTGCAAAAAATAATTCAGACAAAGAAAATATTTTATGATCGACCTCCACGACCCACAAACTATCTGCCGCAGCATCGGCTTTTTTTTAGACTTCCTCACCCTCACCGTGCCGGTGATCTCAATGGCATTCTTCGCCTGGAGGCTTGCACGATGAGCGCGCCGAACTGGACCGAAATCGAGGCCAACCGCGACCGCGCCGAAGCCCTCCCCGA
>RFZT01000517.1 GCA_009920585.1 bacterium | reverse complement strand
AGCTGGCGATTTGCGCTGTGGTGAGCGCAGCCACCTGCGCTGTCGTCAAGCCTTGGGCCAACTGGGCCGTGCTCAGACCGTTGGCGACCTGCGCCGTGGTCAGCGCCGCTACCGCTGCCGTGCTCAGCGCGGCTACGTCGCGTGTCTCCAGCGCCCGTACCTGGGCTGTGGTCAGACCCTGGGCTACCTGGGCCGTTGTCAGCACGGCTGCCTGCGCTGTGGTCAGGGCCACTACCTGGTCGCTGGTCAAGCCTTGCGCGACTTGCGTCGTGGTCAAGCCTTGGGCAACTTGGGCCGTGGTCAAAGCAGCCACCTGCGCCGTGGTCAAGCCCGTGCTGATCTGCGCTGTGGTCAGTACCGCCACGTTGGCCGTGGTCAGTGCGGCAACATCATCGGTTGCGAGTGCAGCCACCTGGGCCGTGCCCAGGCCTTGGGCAACTTGCGCCGTGGTCAGGTTGTAGACCTGCGCCGTGGTCAGGCCAACGATCTGGTCGGTGGTCAGGCCTTTGTTGATCTGCGCTGTGGTCAGCGCAATGATGCCGTCAGTGGTCAGGGCTGCAACCTGGCTTGCGCTCAGGCCTTGGGCAATTTGCGCCGTGCTCAGCGTCACTGCCTGCGCAGTCGTCAGACCTTGCGCAATTTGCGCCGTGGTCAAGGCTGCTACCTGCGCCGTGGTCAGTACCGCGACGTCTTGGGTCTCTATCGCCGCCAATTGGGCGGTGCTCAGGCCATAGGCCACTTGCGCCACCGTGAGTGCCACAACCTGCGCCGTGGTCAGGGCAACGATTTGGTCGGTAGTCAGGCCTTTATTGACCTGTGCCGTGGTCATGGACGCCAGCGCAGCCGTGGTGAGCACCGCTACATCTTGCGTCTCCATGGCCGCAATCTGGGCCGTCGAGAGTCCTTGGGCCACCTGCGTGTTGACCAGTGCAGCAACCTGGGCGGTGGTCAATGCCACCACTTGGGCCGTGGTCAAGCCTTTGTTGACCTGGGCCGTGGTCAGGGCCGCTACCGCCGCCGTGTTCAACGCAGCAATCTGGGCTGTGCTCAGGGCTACATTGATTTGCGCCGTGGTCAGGGCCGCTGCCTGCGTGCTTGTCAGCACGGCGACATCACGCGTCTCCAGGGCCAGCAACTGGGCTGTGTTCAGGCCTTGGGTCAATTGTGTTGTCGTAAGCGCAGCAACTTGGGCCGTGCTCAACGCAACGATTTGGTCAGTGGTCAGGCCTTTGTTGACCTGCGCTGTGGTCAGGGCCGCTAACGCTGCCGTGCTCAGCACCGCGACGTCTTGGGTCTC
>RFZT01000516.1 GCA_009920585.1 bacterium | reverse complement strand
CCCGTGCCGCTGATGATGCCGCCGAGGGTTTGGTTGCTGGTGCTGTTGTAAAGGAAGGCGCTCGTGGCTCCATTGATGGCTATGTTAGCGGAGTAGTTTCCGCCGCCGAGGAGGCCCGCCCCCCCGATCTCGAGCGTGCCGGCACTAATGGTGGTCGCGCCGGAGTAGGTGTTGTTGCCGGAGAGCGTGAGGGTGCTAGTGTTGTTTTTGGTGAGGACGCCGTTGCCGCCGATCACGCCGGAGAGAATCTGGTTATTTGTGCTGTTGTAAAGGAATGTGGTGGTGAGGCCGTTGATATCGATGGTTTTGGAGTAGTTACCCCCACCGAGTTGGCCGGCACCGCTGATCGCGAGCGTGCCGCCGCTGTTGATCGTGGTGGTGCCGGTGTAGGTGTTGTTGCCGGTGAGGGTGAGTGTGCTCACGCCGTTCATTTTGATGTTTCCGGTGCCGCTGATCACGCCGGAGAGAGTCTGGTTCGAAGTGCTCGCATGGTTGTAGAGGCCGCTATTGCTGATGGCTCCAGAGTAATTACCCCCGCCGAGAACGCCGGAACCATCGACCCTGAGCGTGCCGGCGCTGATCGTGGTCGCACCGGTGTAGGTATTGTTGCCTGGAAACCACTCCGCCCAGAGTGGTTTCGACAGAGGCAATGGCGGTGTTCACGACGCCGGTGGAAGTGGCGCCAAGCGCCAAGGCCATATTGATCGTCTGGCCTGTGGCATTGGAGGAATTATTGACGATATCACCTAACACGGTCAATGCTGTGCCGTTGCCTGCTGAGCCAGCATTGGCCGCCAGCGTGTAGGCTCCCGCGGTGGAGTTGAAGGTGATGAAGTTGACCGATGTGATCGTGCCATTACTGATATTGTTAGTGGCGGTGCCACCAGCACCAGTGAACTGAATGCTTGTCGCGTTGGCGGTGAGTGCGGCGGTGAAGTTGCTGGAAAAGTTCCCCGTTCCGCCAGCCCAGATGCTATCGGCCCCGGCTGCGGTGTAGGTGAGCGTGATGTTGCCGCCGCTCGGGTTGGTGAAGGCAAAGACACCTGTGCGGTTGGCGGAGGCGACGCCAAAACTGGCGTAATCCAGAGTCAAGTTGCCGGTGCTGAAGCCGCTCTGGCTTGCCGCGGTGATGATATTCCACGAGTAGCTGCCGGAGTTGCTCCAACTGGTAGGGGTGCCATTGAGGTAGACGGTGAAGGGGTTTGCAGCCGTGTTGTTGAGGGTCAAGCCCCCGCTGAGGGCGATCTGGTCGTAGTCGGTGCCGGCCACCGAGGCGCCCACATTGGTGATGGTGAAAGCGTAGC
>RFZT01000515.1 GCA_009920585.1 bacterium | reverse complement strand
TATCCTACACTAGGGGAAACTCTGGTTGAGGTCAAAAACGAGAAAGCACGGAGTGCGTTAAGAAATAAGCATTTTGTGAGTATGTAGCAATCAGACGCCCTCCCCCCTCCATATTATGCCTCTGTAAATCATGAGCGGCAGATGGCAGCATGCGACCGTCGCCGGAGCGGGCATCACCGCCGTGTTGCTCGCAAGGAAAATACTGGCAACAAAGCGCGCACGCCCAGGGCCAAGCTCCTCGGCGGAGCTCCTTGAAGGCGCAACACATGCACGGCGGCAAACGGCGGAGGCGCGCGCTCCCCCGCCAGCAGGCTCCGCCTACCCGGACGGCCGGATACTGCATGGCCCTCGCGACGTGCACACACCCAGTGCCGGCATCGACGTGCAAGCGTGGAAAGACGTACCCCTCACATCCTTCCATGCCGATTCCGACCAGGAGCCCCTGAGCAACTTATGGGGCCAGTTCGAGCGGTTCGGAGGAGCTGGGAGCTCAAATGTCAGAGCTGCCCTGGAGCAGGAGTGGTTTGAGTACCGGCAACCCGACAGTGGGACAAGGTTTATTCGCAAATTGCTGGACTTACTCCGACAAAAAAATCAAGCCAACGCGGACTTTGAAAAAAGGCTCTTGGGCACGGAGGACACTTTCATTCTTGCCCGGTATGCCGACGCGGCGGAGCTCGATTCCCTCAACATGCTCGGGGCCGTGCTCATGATTCTCCGCGACGCCCTGACGGGCAAGTCGGCCTGGAGAACTTTCCTAGAGGAAGCCATCGCTTGGAAAGAGAACTCCGCGACGGCCAGCCCAAAATGGGAAGCCATAGTGGCAGCGATGCGCGCCAGAAAAGACGTAGACGACGCCATGGTGTTCGCTAACGACTTCCGTGCACCTTAAGGACACGTTCGATATCACGCTGGGCGGGCAGACAAGATTTTACAGCAGCGCTGAAGAGGCGCTGGTCGACCTCGGGCACACGACCGATTTGCACGATCCGGCCGAGCACGTGCGGGCAGTGTCCGCCGTGCTGTCCGCAAAATTTATCCCCCCGAACATGATGAAACGCTTGCTGGACACCGGAGACACCCCGATCTCCGCAAGGTCTGAGCGCGGCGGGCCGCCCGACACCCTGGTGGGTCGACTGCTCACGCAGCTGCGCACGGAGCTGCGCGCTGAAATGAAGCGTATCCTGAAGCAGCACAGATCCCCGCACCGAAGCTAGCAGACATCCCCTCGGGCCCTGCGGAGGTCGGCCCCCCGACAACCGACCCATCAAACCCTTTCAGCCTCGATTACAAAGGAAAGAAACAAGTGGTCCGTGTGGA
>RFZT01000514.1 GCA_009920585.1 bacterium | reverse complement strand
TTGAATGGCGTTGGCAAAAGTCACCCTGAGACGCATTAGAAGGGCATTGTGCATCTGGATGATTACGACTCTTGATACTTGCACAGCGACGAAACTGGAGACCCTCCATATCCTGCTTAGCCGGAAGTTTGGTTTCCGTAAGAGCAAAAAATGGGAAAAGTTCTTGGATTGGGGGTTTATTGACGAAAAACGAGTCAACTTCAAAAAAAAAAGAGCATTTTTTGATTTCAAAGGGAAATTTAAGGAAAAAAGTGAATGCGAATATAAAAATTTGAGCGCGACCACTCATGAAAAAAATAGTAGTGCGTAAAATGTCTTCTAATTCTTCCACCGGTACTAGTACAATGAATTCCACCCCTGCCACCAAGGTTGCGACGAAGCGTGTTGCTAAGAAGGAGACGGTTGAGGTCGCGGTAGTGCCGGCCCCCGTTGCTGCCCCTGCCCCTGCGCCTGTTGAGGCCAAGAAGGTTGTCGCCAAGAAGGCGGCCAAGGCCGAGCCGGTTGCGGCGGCCCCTGTTGTTGCGGCGCCGGTTGTCGTAGCGGCGTCTGCCGTTGTGCCGGCTGAGGTAGCCGCTGAGGAGCCGGTCCAGACGGTCGGCGATGAGATCCGTGGCATGGTCGGTTCGCTGAACGGCCTCCGCGAGACGATCTCCACGCTGCACGCCCAGCTCAAGAAGCTCGAGAAGCGTGTTGCCCGCGAGATCAAGGATGCCCGCAAGCGCAAGCGCCGCACCACCCCGCAGCTCGATGAGAACGGTGCCGCCAAGCCTGCCCGCCTCAGCATCTTCGAGATCCCCACGAAGCTCAGTGATGACCTCTGCGTCTTCCTCGGCAAGCCCAAGGGCAGCGAGATGAGCCGCTCCAACGTCACCAAGGCGGTGACGACCTACATCAAGGAGAAGGGCCTCAAGAACAAGCACGACATCAAGCCTGATGCCCCGCTCAAGAAGCTGCTCGGCGTTGCCGACACGGAGGGTCTGACGTACTTCAACCTCCAGCGCTACCTCAACAAGCACTACGTCAAGGTGCCGAAGGTTGAGGCCCCGAAGGCGTAAATTGCTCGGTGAGCAAAAAATAGAAAACAAAAAGAAAAAATTCGTAAAGTTCTAAAGAAGAATAGAAAATCTTAAAAAGATTAAAAAGAGTCATAAAAAAATATTTTATTTTAATAGAATGCCTCCGTTCAATTTGAATAAATTTAAGAAGAATGCACAGGCTACGATAAGAGCCTGGCAACCTGGACCTCCTGGATTATCTCTTCCTCAACCTCCGCCGCAGGTCATAGAAGAAAATGCGAATGCTGGTAATAATCTACTTGCAG
>RFZT01000513.1 GCA_009920585.1 bacterium | reverse complement strand
ATACGGGTCATGCCGCCGACGAGGACGAGTTCATTGACTTCGTCTTTCGACCACTTCGTGTCGTTCAAGCAATCCTTCACGGGCTTGAGCGTGCGCTCAAAGAGGTCGTCAGTGAGTTGCTCGAGTTTCGAGCGGGTGAGTTTCTTCTGGATGTGTTTCGGACCTGTGGCGTCTGCGGTCACGAACGGAAGATTGATCTCGTATTCCTGGGTAGAGGAGAGAGCGATCTTCGCTTTTTCGGCCTCTTCCTTGATGCGCTGAACGGCGTCGGGTTGCTTCGAGAGGTCGATGCCGGACTCGCTTTTGAACTCCGCAATGATCCAATCCATGATGCGGTTATCCCAGTCATCACCACCGAGGTGGGTGTCGCCATTGGTGGCGCGCACTTCGAAGACACCGTCGCCGATTTCCAGCGCGGAGATGTCGAATGTGCCGCCGCCGAGGTCATACACGGCGATCTTCTCATCTTTTTTCTTATCGAGTCCGTAGGCCAGCGAGGCGGCGGTCGGTTCGTTGATGATGCGCTTGACGTCGAGGCCGGCAATCTTGCCTGCATCTTTCGTCGCATTACGCTGTGAATCGTTGAAGTAAGCGGGAACCGTGATGACGGCTTCGGTGATTTTTTCGCCCAACTTCGCTTCCGCGTCGGCCTTGAGCTTAGCGAGGATCATCGCCGAGATTTCCTGCGGCGAGAAAGTCTTTGCCTTGCCTTCGATCTCCACTTGGATGTGGGCATCGCCGTTGGCGGCTTTGACGAGTTTGTAAGGCACGCGATGTTCTTCCGCGCGGACTTCGTCATACTTGCGGCCCATGAAGCGCTTCACCGAGAAAATGGTGTTCGCTGGGTTCGTGATCGCTTGGCGCTTGGCGGCTTGGCCGACCAGGCGTTCGCCGGATTTCGTGAAGGCCACGACAGATGGTGTTGTGCGTGCTCCCTCGAAAATTTTTCCCATAGAATTTAAAGTTGAGCTTCCCCTTTAGCAGGATGCGTTCCTACTTGGGGCGTTTTCTTTAAATCTCTATCAGAAAAATGATTGCGAAATAGCGCTCTCCGCGATGGCACGCTAGATTGCGCCAATGTGGCGCAATTCTGCGCTGCGATCGCGCAATTCTGTCACACCCTGTCTCACTTTTCGCGAGCCGCCGCCTTATCCCAAAAGCAGCTTGCTTTTGGATTTTTGGAAAGGGGAACAGGCGTCTCTCCGATCCGTAGGCTCTACGAGCTGGAGGAGCCGCCTGTGCGAGTTGGCGTGCTCCTGGGTTTCAATGGACAGGGCGCGAGCAAGTAGACCAGTCTTCCCACGGCCGGGACGGCCATGCCCCCTTCTTTTG
>RFZT01000512.1 GCA_009920585.1 bacterium | reverse complement strand
AATCATGAAGCCCCCTTCGATGTCTTCCACATTGGCGACATGGTCGAGGTTGATCGCATGGCTTCGGCTAGCAGAAAAAAAGAGATCGGGATCAAGGCGGTCGCGAACGCTCTTAAGCGTGCCGTTGATGGTGATCCCACGGCCGTCACCTAGGATAAGGCGCGTGTAGGCTTCAGAGGCTTCTAGCACCTGAATGTCGCCGACGCGGAGAAGGATGTTTTTGGACCCGTCGCGAAAGAGGGCTTTTTCGTCACGTGTGAATGGACGTTCCTCGTTTGATCCAGAGCCAGAGACCCTCTTGAGGCTTTGTTTGAGCCTTTGCGGATCGACGGGCTTGAGTAGATAGTCGATGGCATCCACCTCGAAAGCGCGAACGGCATGCTCGGGGTGAGCAGTGATAAAGATCACGGGAATGCCATCGACTGGGAGAGCATTGAGAAGATCAAAGCTCTTCTTGCCTCCGCGCAATTCCACATCGAGGAGAAGCACATCGGGTCGCTCGTCAATGATCGCCTGGAGAGCCAGATCCACAGTCCCCACATCGCGGACATCAGTGACGCCGATTTCGTTGAGGGCGGCTTTCAAACCACGCCTTGCGGGAGGTTCGTCATCGAGAATCAAGACGTTCATGATTTATTTCCTACCACACGCTTGATGCTAATCACGCGTTACGATCATCTGAGCTCCAAAGAGAATCGCAGAAGCGCACTGCATAGCATCCTCCAAGTCGCTAAAACCTAATTCTAAGGCGAGAAGCATGTCATCCCCACCCGTTCGTGGCACTTCGATAAACTGCAATAAATCACGAAAAAAACCGCGAGTGTTTCCTCGTGTGAGGTAATGGATATTCGCAAGCGAGTGCCAAGCCACTGCACAGGACCCTGGGTGAGATTCCGCCCATTCTAATATCTTTCCGCTCGATTCATGATGGGGCGCCCGCTCTAGAACGAAGTCCAAGAGGATGTCAGTATCGAGGAGGAGTCTCATTTAACCTCGATGGGGAGTTGGTATTTTTCTTTTAGGTAATCCATGCGAGCCTCGGATTTCTTGGCCAATGTAAGCTTGCCTTGCCACTTAGCTTGGAAAGGTAAGCCCGCCTTATTCTTGCGTGGAGCATGAGCTCCGAGCAATTGCTCTACCAAACCTGAAAAAGTCGTTCCTCGGGCTCGAGCAGCCAATTTTGCACGATGGGATACTTCTGGATCCAGGGTGAGGGTCACACGGGTTTTCATCATGCATACGATAACGCTTTATGCATACGATTCAAACCGTTTTTTGATCGGATAGAAATGTAACTCTAGCGCTATTCTTAAGGATTCCTTCCGGCACGCTT
>RFZT01000511.1 GCA_009920585.1 bacterium | reverse complement strand
GCACAAGGTTGTCAGCGAGGATAGCGCCCGGCGCAACCTCAAGAAGCTCGACCAAATCGGGGCGCGCCACTGGCAAGCCAAGCACCTTCGCGCCACTTGGGAGCGCTTGCTGAGCGAGCCATGGATGCTGGACATCGACACGACAGTGAAGACAGTATTTGGTCGCCAAGAAGGAGCCGAGGTCGGATACAACCCGCACAAGCCGGGTCGTCCGAGCCATTCCTACCACACCTATTGGATCGCGCGACTGCGTCTGTGTTTGGATGTCGAGGTGCGTCCTGGAAACCAAAACTCCGCCTCCCACGGTATGCCGGGTTGTGGGAGTTGATTGACTCGCTGCCTCACTCCTTACGCCCCCACGCCATCCGGGGGGACTGCAACTACGGAAGCCAGGGCGTCATGGCCGAATGCGAAGCCCGGGGCATCCCGTACCTCTTCAAGCTGCGCCAAACTGCAAAAGTCAAAACCCTCATTGCCGCATTGGAGCAGAAAGGCGGTTGGGTGTATTGCGGTCAGGGGTTCGAGGGCATTGAAGGCGAACTCCAACTCACGGGGTGGAATTGCAAGCGCCGCGTGATCGTAGGTCGACGCCGCATCCAAACCGGAGGCGCCGAGGAGGAAAAAAACGCCCTGCCTCTACTCAGCCAGTGCGGCGAGTTGCCCATGGAACTCGTCTCCTACGAATACATCGTCTTGGTGACCACGATGCCTTACGAGACGCCCGCCCTTCAACTGGTGGAGCCTCTATGCCAGACTTGTGGATCGCGAAAGACATCGCGAGGCGGTGACAACCCGTCCTGAACTCCTGGGCGGAGTCGCCCGCCAGACCCGCCACGCCGGGCAAACAAGAATCAGCGTCAACCTCAGCCACTCCAAGGGTAACAGAATCAAAAGCCAACTCGCCGAAGCCAGTGCGTTCCTACAAAACCTTCTCACAACTGCGGAGCAGTTGACCAATGCCCAACGATGGGAGCGCATCTTGCTGCGGATTTTTGAGAAATTCATCAAGCCCACGCTCCTCAACACCAGCCTCCCTGTTCCTGCCACGGGCTGATCTGCCCATTTTTAACCCTCAACTGCCGGATTTAGGTTTACTGCTTCAAATTGAGAGGGAGGCAGGCGTCCAAATTTTCTTTCGAGGCTGTTATGGTCGATGCTGAATAGACCTTGAATGTTCACAGCGGAATGTTTGGTTAACCACTTGGGTTTTCCAATGTCCACTTCCCCGCGCAAACCACGAATTGGGGAAGTGAGCGGGATAACAACAACTAGAGCACCGGCGTCTTGATTTTGAGGAAAAGCCAAAACAACTACAGGGCGTTGTTTTGCCGTAGTGCCAAAATC
>RFZT01000052.1 GCA_009920585.1 bacterium | reverse complement strand
TAGGCCAACCATCTCGAGCGGGCCTCAGGATGCAGCCAATTCGACGCCTTGGGGTTCTTTTTATCATAGAGCCAAGCAGGGAAGGTGAAGTGCCAGAGGCAAACAACGGGCTCGATGCCAGCTTCTTTCAAGCGCCTAGCCATGCCGACATAGCGACGGATGGCTTCTTCGTTGAACTCGCCCTTGCGAGGCTCGATGCGAGCCCACTCGATGCTGAAGCGATAATGGGTGACGCCGATTTTTTTGAGAGCGGCGATGTCCTTATCAAAATGCGTCCACGAGTAGAGTGCGTTCCCCTTTTCCGGCGCCCCATGCTGCGAAATGAGGATGTCCCAATCCGTCGAAAAATAATCCGCATCCCCAGGCTTCACGGCGGGATCTTCGTATTGATAACTCGCCGTGGAAATGCCCCAGGCGAAATTTCGGAATGGCTGAGGCTTCGATCGCGGCGGTCGCGGCTCAGGCCCAGTAGTATCGCGACCGAGCGGGTTGATGCACCCGGAGAGTAGTAGCGCCAGCGGAACGAGGATCATTCGATGTCGGATGCGCAAGGGCGTCAATTTCATGCCGCCAGCTAATGCCACCCCCAGCGCGCGCAAAAGCCTTTTTTTCAAATTCGGCAAAAGCAAGATGCAGGTTTGCGCGAAGCTGAAAGTTTGGTATGTCTTTGTTCGAACATGAGCAAAGTCGCCTATCTTGGCCCCGAGGGCACGTTTTCTGGAATTCTTGCTAGGCAGCGTTTTGGTAAGAACTCCGAACTTTTGCCCTGCCAAACGATTGATGCCGTTTTTGAGGCCGTGCTCTCCGGATCCGCGCCAATGGGACTTGTGCCGGTCGAGAACTCCTCCGGCGGCACGGTGCCGGATACGATCGACCTCTTCATCCGCCATGCCGGCTCGATTTTTATCCATGAGGAATTATCGCTGAATATTCGCATCGCCCTGCTCGGTCGCACGGGCTCGAAGGTGAAGACGGTTTACTCCCACTTCACACAAATCAAGCACCATGGCGACTGGTTGAAATCCCGCCACCCTAAAGCCACCTTGGTTCCCGTCCAAAGCACAGCCATAGCCTCGGAATTGGCTTCCTCCAACGCGAACAGCGCGGCTCTGGCCTCGCCCGGCGCGGCGGAAATTTATCACCTCGATGTACTGGAGTTTCCCTCCGGCGCTGACGAGATCAATGTCACCAATTTTTTTACGATCTCGAAAAAGCCAGCCCTGAAGTCTTCCGCAAATCGAACCGCCTTCGTGGCGGCATTGAAAAACACCTGCGGCAGCCTGCATCGCCTTCTCGGGCCTTTTTCTCGTCAAAAAGTGAGCCTCACCCGCATCGTTTCCCGTCCTGTTCCGGGCCAACCCCAAACCTACGTTTTTTATATCGAGGTCGAAGGATCCTCAAACGATCCAGAGGTAGCGCGATCTATCGAGCTTGCGAGCGGGCAGGCCCATTCGCTCACCCCTCTCGGCAGCTTCCCACTCGGTCGCCGCTTCCGTTCCTGACTTGTCAAACCCACCACACTTTGCCACAAAAAATTATGCTCTCTATCTCTCTATCTCGACTTTCCGCACTTTTACTGAGTGCCCTCCTCCTGCCAGGCGTCCTTACGGCTCAGGAAGCCACGATCACTGTCAAAAAAAGCGACACCATCAGCATCGCCATCAAACCCTTCAGCGGCTCCGATGCTGCGATCGCGAGTAAGGTCGTCGCAAACGATCTCGACCTCTCGGGCCTGTTCTCCGTCGGCATCCCCGAGCGAGCGAATTTTTCTGTCGGAGGATCCTCTGGTGGAGGCTCCCTGCAGGGCGTTGTCACTGACAACCGCGGTGGGGTCCTTCTTCAAAAAACCTACTCGGGCGTCGAGACGCTCACCGGTCAACACGGCATCGCTGCTTCCAAGTTCGCGTTTGTGAGCAACCGGACTGGCGCAAAGGAAATCTACATCTCGGACTACGATGGCGCCAACCAGCGTCAAATCACGCAGGAAAAGGCAATCAGCGTCGCGCCCGCTATCTCTCCTGACGCGTCTCGAATCGCCTACACCGGCTACCAGAGCGGATATGCGGACATCTATCTCATCGATCTTCATTCCGGAGCTCGTAGCCCGATCATGAAATTTCCGGGAACGAACTCAGGGGCCTCGTTCTCGCCTGATGGCAGCCGCATCGCTTGCACATTGAGCCGCGACGGAAATCCCGAGCTTTACATCGCTGCCGCGAACGGCAGCGGCGCGCGACGCCTCACGAGATCACGCGGCGTGGAATCCTCGCCAAGCTGGTCGCCGGATGGCGTCGAGATCGTCTATTCATCGGACGATACAGGTGGACCTCAACTTTACCGTATCAGCACTGCAGGAGGAGCCCCTCGCCGCATATCGACTGGCTTTAATTACTGCACCGAGCCAAGCTGGTCGCCGGATGGTAAAAAAATCGCTTTCACCGTGCGCCAAGGTGGATTTTCGATCGCCATTGTGGATCTCGCCACTGGTGCGACCCGTGTCCTCGATCAAGGCCAAGATCCGTGCTGGGGAGCGGACTCCCGCCACATCATTTACAGCGACGGATCGACTATCATGCTGATGGATACGATCAAAGGTCGCAAAACTCCCGTAGCAAGTGGACTGGGCAAGGTTTCCGAACCTAGCTGGTCGCGCTAAGCCTCAGCTCATCACACGGAATCGCGGTGTGCAAAACCGCACCCACGCATAGCCGGCAAGCGCCCCACCCAAGTGCGCTGCATTGCCGATATTTCCGAACAGCCCGGTAACAAGGAGAAAAAGCGAAGCGATGACGATGCTGAATCCAAGCCATCTTGCTTCCATCCGAACTGGGATGACGAAAAAAATGAGCGCCGTAATGGGCATTCGCGGAAAAAGAGCAGAAAAAGCGGTCACCAATCCGCAAATGGAGCCCGAAGCTCCTACCAGACTCGGCCCGGGCGATATGAGCATCTGCAGTAATCCTCCCGCTACCCCAGCAAAGAGATAGAAAACCACAAAACGGCGAGCGCCCATCAATCTCTCCAATACCGGCCCAGTGAACCAAAGCCCGGCCATATTCACCAGCAAATGCAGGATTCCTGCATGGACAAACTGATATGTGACTAGTTGCCATATCATTCCATTTAACATCCCGCGCCAATTCAACCCGAGAAAATCATCCACCCGAGCCCCATTTGCACCCCCAAAAAAGGACGCCAAAATGAAAACGAGAACATTAATTGCAATCAAAACTTTGACTGCAGTGAGTTGAATTTTTTGCCCTCGATAGATCACCCACGCAAACTAGCGACGGCTGGAGCTTTTGTCCATCCGCCGGTATGCGGCACCCGATCTAGCCGATTCCGACGGCTTCCCGAACTCGTCGCATGACGCCATCCGAGACACCTCGCGCTTTTTCCGCACCCTCGGCCAGCACGCGATCAACGAAGACTGGATCCTTGAGGATTTCCTCCCGACGAATACGGAATGGCGCAAAATAATCCCAGACTGCACCGAAGAGCCTCTTTTTAAAGTCCCCGTAACCGGTGCCGCCTCGCAGAAACTCGCCTTCCATCGTTTGATAGTCGGTCTCGCTCGCAACCAACTTGTAGAGCCCCAGAATGGACGAGTTTTCGGTGATTTTCGGCGACTCAACGGGAGTGCTATCGGTTTTGATGCCCATGATTTTCTTTTTAAGCGCATTTTCGGGAGCAAATATCTCGATCGTATTTCCGTAACTTTTGCTCATCTTGGCTCCATCCAATCCGGGAACGACAGCGGTATCCTCGCGAATGCTGGGTTCCGGGAGTTTGAAAACAGATCCATAGGTCTCGTTGATCTTCACCGCGATGTCGCGGGTTACTTCGAGGTGCTGTTTTTGATCACGCCCGACCGGCACAATATCGCTGTCGTAGATCAAAATATCCGCTGCCATTAAAACCGGGTACGCGAAAAGCCCGTGCGTAGCAGCAAGTCCCCTCGCCGTTTTATCCTTGAAGGAATGACAACGCTCCAGCAACCCCATCGGAGTCACTGTGCTAAGAATCCAAGCCAACTCGGTGACGGCAGGAACGTCGGATTGTCGAAAAAAGACGGCCTTATCTGGGTTTAGTCCGCAAGCAATAAAGTCGATCGCCAGCTCCCGAACATTCGCCCGCAGGGCAATTCCATTCTGAACCGTGGTGAGCGCATGGAAATCGGCAATGAAATAGTATGCCTCCCCTTTTTCCTGCAACTCGATCGCGGGTTTCATCATTCCAAAATAGTTCCCAAGATGAAGTGTGCCGGATGGCTGGATGCCGGATAAAATTCGCATCCGCGAGAAGTAGCATTTCCACGCTGAGGTGGAATCATCTTTTTGCGAATTCATGGACGACAAAACGCATTTTTTAAAATGATTTGATCTTGAAGCCGACCTCGTTATCGTCCGTTTTCATCGACTTCCGAAGACGTATATAAAATGAAAAAAATGATTTTGGCCCTATTGATGGGTCTGGCTGGATGGAACGCGAATGCCGCTGAGAGTTACATTATTATCGATAACCAGACTGGGGTGATATTGGACTCGGAC
This sequence comes from bacterium, assembly GCA_009920585.1. Lineage (GTDB taxonomy): Bacteria > Verrucomicrobiota > Verrucomicrobiia > Chthoniobacterales > Terrimicrobiaceae > UBA967. The sequence goes on along the minus strand of RFZT01000052.1, from coordinate 6,609 downwards.
AAAAGAAACGAAAAGTTGCAGGTCGCGAGTCTCACGAAGATCGCCACATCCCTCGTCGTTCTCGACTGGGCGGAACTGCAGAAAGTCGATCTGGCGACATTGGCGGAAGTGCCAGCCACCGCCACGGAAAACGGGGCCTCGAGTGCGATCGGGCTTGCGCCGGGCGATTCGCTAAGCCTGCGGGATCTCATTTATTGCGCCCTCCTCGCCTCCGACAATATCGCCGCAAACACGCTCGCTCACCACGTCGGGTCGCGCATCACGAATCCCGAGCAACTCGATACCGTGAGCAATTTCGTAGCGCAAATGAACGCGCTGGCGAGAACCCTTTCCATGAAGCGTACTTTATTTTTGAACCCCAGTGGCATGGATAGCATGACCAGCGGCGCAATCCCTTATTCGACCGTCGAGGACCTCGCCCGCCTGACACGCTATGCCTACGACAAATCAGGTTTCGCCTTTTATGTGGCTCAAAAATCACGCCAGATTCACATCCTCCGTGGCGGTGTGGATATGCCTTTCGATATCACGAACACAAATGAACTCGTCGGCCGCAATGGCATCGATGGCGTCAAAACCGGCCGCACCCGCAAGGCTGGCGATTGCTTGATCCTCTCTGCCGACCGCCCACCGGAATCTCGCCGCGAGGGCGAGACGGTGCTCATCACCCCACGCCGCATCACGGTGGTCCTCCTCCGTTCAGAAGATCGCTTCAAGGACGGACTCTCGCTCATTAACAGAGGCTGGAGTTTCTACGACGCTTGGGCAGCCGATGGCCGCCCGTCCAAAAAAGGCGAAACACTCTAACATTGTAATGAAGCGCATCGGCATCCTTACCAGCGGCGGCGACTGCCCCGGCCTCAATGCCGTCTTGCGTGCAGCAAGTCGAACATCCGAAAAACTCGGCTTTGAACTCATTGGCTTCTGTGATGGATTTGAAGGCCTCCTGCCGCCTGAATCGCACATCCTTCTAGACCGCCACGCCACATCGGGAATCATGCATCTTGGCGGCACCATCCTTGGAACCGTGAACCGCGGTCAGTTCATCAACCGATCGGGATCCCGCCGCATGATCCAAGCCGAAGTACTCGGTAAAACCCGCCAAACATTTCAAAACCTTAATTTGCACGGATTGATTGTCGTCGGTGGTGACGGATCGCTCAGTACGGCTCAATTGCTGCATGAAGCCGGCTTTCCCGTTGTCGGAGTTCCCAAGACCATCGACAATGATCTCGAAGCAACCTCAATGACATTTGGTCTCAATTCCGCCGTGGAATGCGTTGCGGAGGCCCTCAATCGCCTGCACACAACGGCCACCAGCCACAAAAGAGTCATGGTGCTGGAAGTGATGGGCCGCCATGCTGGATGGATCGCCCTTCAAGGAGGACTCGCTGGCGGAGCGGATATCATTCTCCTTCCCGAGATGCCATTTGAATACGAAAAGGTCGCTGCCGAAATTGAGCACCGCCACCGCGAAGGCTCCAAGAGCACTCTCGTCGTCGTCGCCGAAGGAGCCTCTCCCAAGGACGGCAAACAATCCTGCCAGCAGACCACCACTGGCGAACGCCGACTCGGCGGAATCTCTGAAATCGTCGCTAAGGAAATCGCTGAGCGCACCGGCAAGGAGGTCCGCACTTGCGTACTAGGTCATCTCCAGCGCGGAGGAGGCCCGACCACGCTGGATCGGATATTGGCGACAGGCTTTGGAGTCAAAGCCGTCGAACTCATCGCTGAGGGAAAATTTGGTTCCATGGTGAGCTATCAGAACTGCACCTTCGTGGATGTGCCGATCGCCTCCGCAGTACAAAAAATGCGAAGAGTGAATCCCGAATCCCAACTCGTTCAAATCGCACGCTCGGTCGGTATTTCCTTTGGAAACTAACCCCCTGAGCCACGCTCAGTCGTCCTTCGTTTTTCCACAATAGAGGGAAACGATGCCCCCAGTGAGAGGCAGAGAAGGCTCGCAAGAAAACCCGCAGGATGCCATCAACGCATTCATGACCATACCGGATGGAAAGGATTCGATCGACTCGCCAAGATACTCGTAAGCGGCCGGGCGCTTGGTTGCCCAACCAGCAATAAGCGGGAGAATTTTGTGAAGATAAAATCGATAGATATTCCGAAAAAATCCCCACGACGGGAGAGAGAAATCAAGAATCAGAACCGTGCCACCGGGCTCCAAAACCCGCGCCATTTCTCGTAACGCCTCGGGCCAGGACGCCATATTTCGCAATCCAAATGCCACGGTCACCACATCAAATGAAGCATCCGCAAATGGCAAAGCCAACGCATCCGCCTGCACCAAACGAGTGACGCCCTTGAGTCGCGCTTGATTCAACATCGGAAGACAAAAATCCGCTGCGGTTACAGCGGCAAGCGGGCAGGCTTTTTTTAGTGCGATCGCGAGGTCGCCGCTGCCTGTAGCCAGATCCAGAATCCTCCGCGGCGAGAGTCGAGCCACCTTTCTCGCCACCCTGTATCGCCAGTAGTAATCGAGTCCTCCACTTAGCAAATGGTTCGCAAAGTCGTAGCGCTTAGAGATCGAACTGAATGTCGACCTCACGAACTCAGGATCTGTTTGGGATAGGATACTCGCCACAATAAAAAAAAGGCTGTCTGAAGTGCTCACGAGAGGATTCGAACCTCCAAGGGTTGCCCCATGCGGTCCTGAGCCGCACGCGTCTGCCAGTTCCGCCACGTGAGCTCGAACAGGCACCAAAAAATATCCCAACCCCACTTTATGTAAACACCAAAATGCCACGCGCCAGCGCTCCCAAATCGGCACGATCAAGCTGGCAGCGTACACATCAAGAGAGAAGCCGTTCCCGCGATCGGAACCACGCTCGCATCAGCGGCACTGGCAGGAATGAGGAAAAATTCGCCTCGCTCGAACCTCCGTCCCAAACACGTCGCCGCTCCCTCCACTACGACAGCAAGCGCGAATCGCCCAACTGGCCGAAGATCGCGAGGCGACGTGAGGTGGACTTTTTCTATGTGAAAAAAGGGACAGTCAGCAACGAGAGATTCGGAAGCCGATTTCACCTGAGGTTCAAAATCCTCAAAATCGATGGAAGCCATGGATTCCTTGATATGCAAGTCACGTGACTTTCCATCCAAGCCCACGCGATTCCAATCAAAAACCCGGTAGGTCGTATCGCTATTCTGTTGGACTTCGATGATCACGTTTCCCTCGCCGATGGCGTGAAGACGACCGCTCGGGATAAAAATACTCTCACCCGATTTCACCGGCGCTTGGTGAAGCGCGGATTCAACGTCCCCATTTTTGAGATGGACTTCAAACTCGTCACGTGTCACTCCCTTTTTGAGACCCGCGTAGATGCTAGCTTCCGGCAGGGAATCTAAAAAATACCAGACTTCCGTTTTGGGCTCTCCACCAAGCTCGGCCGCCTTATTGAGCGGCGGATGGACTTGCACCGAGAGCTTTTCCGAGGCATCGAGCAATTTGACTAGAAGTGGAAATCGAGGCGCACTCGATGAAATGTAAGCTTCACCGAAAATCGCAGCCCGATGGTTTTTCCAAAGCTCATGAAGGCTCACCCCCTTCCATGCCCCTTCACTGACAATACTTTGAGCTTCCTCGCGATCGACAACTTCCCAAAGTTCACCGATAGGTACGCTAGGGGGCAATACCTTGCCCGGCAGTTCCTCGAGTCGGCGTCCACCCCAAACTCGCTCCATGCAGAGCGGTTGAAAAAAAATAGGTTCATTCACACCACCCAGAGTCCGATTCCCTTGCCAGAATTCAATAAGAAACAAATGTGGAGCCAGAAACTCCATTCTCCATGAAAATATTTTATTGCTGTCTTTACACTCATACGCATACAGTTACCGTAACATATCCCCTGCCTCACACTTTCTGGGTTTACCAAACTTGAAAATGATGGTATACGTCACTTTATTATGCGCACAAAACTCTTAAACAAACGTCTACGTGACTTGCGAAATGCATTGGGTTTGTCGCAAGAAGCCATGGGAACCCAAGGCTTCGTTTCGACTCCAGGCTGGGTCAAAATTGAAAATGCCACGCGCCACCCGAGTGATGCCCTGCTGGACAAAATGTGCGACTGGCTTGAAAAAGAAGGTCACGTCAATGCCGCTCAAAAGCAGGCCCTCTTGGAAGAATTGCTCAGCTTGAAATACATGAATCATCTCTCTCCTTTTGTAAGCCGCCTTGCCGCGGATTACTACAAGACGCTGGAGATCCCGAATGTGCTCCGCGTACCGGAGAAAGCCCACGATCCCGATCTGGCAAGATTCGCTTAACAGCGAATCTTCTGCTTTTATTTTTTGTCGAAGATTTCGATCAGCGCCTGAGCTAAGGTTTTTTTATCCGAGCAGTGACGCAGGGATAAATCTCGAAAAAGAATCCCAAACCCTTCGCCGTAGGCCTTTCCGTTCAGAACACAGACGTCCGAACCGGTTTCTCGGAGTTGTCTGGCGCCACTCTCGATGGCGTCCGCCCTCTGGCCATCGAGTTCGTATTTCCAACCCACGATGAGGGCTTGCGGAAACCACTCACGCAACTGAGGCAGAATTTTAGGTGCCGGTTGAAGGTGGATCGTGATCCCGCCCTTGCGGCTGGAGATTTTTTCCCTCAAGTCCGCGCCCTCGACAGAAGCGACCTTGAAATCACAAAGGGCAGCGGCATGAAGGATCAAATTCGGTTGGCGTGAGAGAGCCTGAAATGCCTGAGCTAAAGAATCATTCGTAGAGAAACTCTGCATCTCCACACCCGTGGGCGCCGCAGCAGTACTCCCCTCACCTCGAAAGCAAATCACATCGTAGCCGCGTTCTTGGAGCGCGGCACTGAGGATCGAGCCGATCTCACCGGTAGCGAAGTTCGTAAGACGCCGCACCCCATCGATAGGCTCGAATGCCGGCCCGCACGTCACAACGGCCAGCGGACTAGTTTCGAGGCTTGTCGAATTTTCCAAAACTCGGTTAGTGCCGGAAGTGACGCCTGCCCGTGAAGACCATCGCCACGCCTTTGTCATTCGCGGCTTGGATGACCTCGGGATCGCGCACGGATCCACCCGGCTGGATCGCCGCCGTGGCACCGGCTTCTGCCGCTGCGATAAGTCCGTCGGGAAACGGGAAAAACGCATCACTGCAAACGACACTGCCTTTGAGAGAGAGTCCAGCCTCTTGGGCCTTCCATACAGCGATGCGCGAAGAATCCACGCGGGACATCTGCCCGGCGCCGATACCAAGCGTGCGGTCGGTGCCAGCATAGACGATGGCATTCGATTTAACGTGCTTAACGACTTTCCAACCGAACTCCATGGCCTCGATCTCGGCCTTGGTTGGGGGGCGGGCGGTCACGACGTTGTGCTCGAGTTCAGGCATGTCGGAGCTATCGGAATCCTGGACGAGCAGGCCGCCAATCACGCTGCGAATATCGCGACCGGATTGGGGTAGCGACTTAAGAGTCCGCATGAGTCGGAGGTTTTTCTTTTTCTGAAGAAGCGAGCGCGCTTCAGAATCGAAGTCTGGGGCAATAATGACCTCGCTGAAAATCTCGCAAATGGCCTTGGCGAGCGCAAGCGTAACGGGACGGTTGCAGATGATGATGCCGCCAAAGGGGGCTTGCTTGTCCGTGGCGAACGCCTTTTCCCAAGCCTCACGAAGGTCCGGATCGCTCCCAACACCGCAAGGGTTTGTGTGCTTGAGGATAGCGACCGTGGGCTTGCTGAATTCCGCCATGAGATTTCCGGCGGCATTGATATCGAGAATATTGTTATAAGATAGCTCCTTGCCGTGAAGCTTTTCAAAATAGGATTCAAAATCCCCATAGAGTTCGGCTTGTTGGTGGGGATTCTCGCCGTAGCGGAGTCGCATTTCCAATGGCAATTCCAAGCGAAAGCGACTGCAGGTCTCCTGTTCCCGATTCAGGAAAGATGAGATCGCGGCATCATAGGCCGAGGTAGTAGCGAACGCCTTGATCGCGAGTCTCTCGCGGAGGGTGCGCGTCGTTCCGCCCGACTCCTCCTTCATATCCTCAAGCACGGCTGGGTAATCGGATGGATCGGTGACAACGCAGACGGATTGGTAGTTTTTTGAAGCACTCCGAATCATCGAGGGGCCGCCAATATCGATCTGCTCGATGGCCTCGGGCAAAGTGACGTCTTCCTTCGCAATCGTCGCTTCAAAAGGATAGAGATTCACGATTACCAAATCAATCGGGCGGATCCCGTGGGCTTTCGCCTGCTCCTCATGCTCGTGATTTCCCCGCAGGTAGAGCAGCCCGCCATGGATTTTGGGGTGGAGAGTCTTCACTCTGCCCTCCAGGATTTCGGGGGACCCGGTGAAGTTCGAGACCTCCACGGTGGGGATGCCGGCCGCTTGGAGAGCCTTGGCCGTTCCGCCAGTGGAGAGGATTTCGACGCCGTATGCGGCTAGTTGAGTGGCAAATTCCACTATGCCGGTCTTATCGGATACCGAGATCAGAGCGCGTTGGATTTTCATTTTGGAGCCGAAAGAGTATAGTCGCGATGTATGCAGTTCAATAGAGAAACTGGCGCACGAAAAAGGAAACGTTACAATTTCGTAACGCGGGACGTTCTCGCTTTTCTTGAAAAAGGCATGTAA
>RFZT01000510.1 GCA_009920585.1 bacterium | reverse complement strand
TGGATATTCACGCCGAAACGGCGTGAGCCGACCGTTTCGAAAAATGGCTCATTGAATTTAAGGGTCACGGTGTAGTTTCCGTTGGGGACATCGAGAACGTATCCTTCGCAGCCGTATCGAACACTCTGGTAGACGACATCCTGTTCGGTCTTGTCTACGGGATCGGAAAAACGGGCGACCCCACCGCCCATGGCTCCAAATTTTTCATTGAGATGCTTGGCATATTTTATTTCCGTGGAATGGGGCATAAAGATTGGCGTCTGCCGCTTTGTGAGCTCCGACCAGATCGACATCGCTCCGCTGATCAGGTTGTGCACATACGCCCCGCCGCCGCTCGCATCCAAGACGCCTCCTGCGGAGAGCAATATATTGTTGTCGATGAGCATCGGGCCATGGTTCATCTCGACCATCAGATCGTTGCTGTTGCCATGCAGAAGGTTGCCGGTCAACCGTGCGCCTTGGCCCATCCAGTCGATCCAGATACCGCCCCAGTGCGCACAGCGGTAAACATGATTCTTACTGATGAGGACATCCACCGCTCCATGCAACTTGATGCCAGCTGTTTCGCACCCGCCGTATTCGTGGTGCTGGCGGATATCGTGGATTTCGTTCCCGGTGATCGTTGAGAAACTGCATCCCAGACTGCCAATAATCCCGCCTTGTCCACAATTATAGATGTGGTTATTCCGCACGACATGGCTGCCGATATTTTTGCGGTCCCAACCGCGTTCCAAGCCAACGCGAATCGACCGATTGTAGTTCATCGTGTTGTCGAACTCGTCACCATGTTTCCCCAGCGTCACCCCGCTGCAGGTGGAGTAACGAATCGTATTGTCTTCGATCAACCAACCTTTCGACCAGTTGGTGCCGATCGCCCCGATCTGCTCTGCCGTAGGCGGGGCCCAAGGGGTCGCTGCCTGCTCCAGAGTGAAACCCTTCACCGTGATGTAGTTCATGCCCGTCTCTTCAGGATAGAAAATGCTTTGCCGCACATGGATTTCGACCATTTCCTTGTTCGGATCCACACCCTTGAATTGCGCCCAAATGGTGGTGGATTCTTGATCCACCTCGGCAAACCAATAAGCTGTCTGGGCATCGTCCTGGAGCAACTGGGGACGAGCCTTGAACACCAATGCGATTTTATTTTTTCCGCTAAGCCCTTCGCTTAAATTAGTTTGAAATGGCTGGAAACTGGTCCATTCCGCAGTGAAGCCGACATCGATCGTGCCCAGCAATTCTCCACCTGCGTCACCTTTCCGAATCTCCACAATGCCTCCATCGACTGGCGAAGCTGCGTGAATCGTCAAATTTTTGGCATCTACGCCGAAATCCATCTCGAAGGATAACAC
>RFZT01000509.1 GCA_009920585.1 bacterium | reverse complement strand
CGGCGGCGTTGGAAAACTACAAGTCGGATAATGGGGATTATCCTGAAGGAACTAATGGTAGCCCTTCTACAACTACGAGCAGTGGTTCTAATAACGCGTTTCTTAGAGCAGCCCTTGCACCATCATCAGGGAAAATCTATTTCGAGTTCTCCAAAGGGATGGGGACAAATAGCGCTGCTTTATCTACTGATACCAATCAGAATGTTTTAGATCCTTTTAGTGAGTGCTACGGTTATTTTTACAAAAATAAAACAAGCGTAAAAAGCGGCACCAACTTCTTCGATCTCTGGTCAAGAGCGGGCACGACCAATACCAATCAATGGATCAAAAACTGGTGAGCGTTTAGGATCAGTCCCAAGAGCGAACTTGATATTTCGAATTAGTGGGCACGTTCCACACGCCGACCTTTTTCATGATGCTGGAATTTGTTGCTGTTGAGCCATTCGTTGAGACGCCAACCTGATTGTCGTAGTTAGTATCCATTGAGATAGAGTACGGCGTATTACTGCTCCAAGGATCGCAGTATCCGTTGGCATTCGTGCCACCCTTCCCCTTTTTCCATTCTTGAGCTTCCAAGAAAACGATGCCTCTCGAGTTGTTCGTCGTCAGGATATCCACGAAAGTCTTGTCTACAGTTGTTCCAGTGAAGGTTGGCAACTTCCCGTATTCCATCTCATAAGCTGTCACCGCCGCCGCAATCTGAACGGCTTGACTTTTTGCCTGAGTTTTCTTCGCCGAGTCCATCGCCCCATTGACAGCGGGGAAGGACAATCCCGCCAAGATCGCGATGATCGAGATCACCACAAGCAACTCCACAAGAGTGAAAGCGGCGGATGTTTTGCTTTTCGGCGTGGGGGATTGGTGTCGTTCCATGGTGTCAGTTCCTAACAAAACGATTTTCTTTGGCAATAGGGGAGTCGCTTGGCTCACCATTCGAGTCCGATGATCGTGAGTGTTGTCGCGTGGTGTGGGGTGGAGGGCGCGGAATCCTTGGACATGTTTTTTTCACCCGTGCCGTACTGTGCGGGGGCGGCAGGGTTGAGGGCTTGCCAAGGTTTCTGAGATTCAAAAATTTGTTTCACCATGCCTTCGATGGAAGGCTTGAGTTCGGGGGCTTCGGCGGAGATTTCGCGGTGGGTGGATTGTGGAGCGACGAATTCCTCGGCGGTGAGGATGTGGGGTAGAGCCACGAGCAGACAGAGAAGTATCTTCTTCATACTTCCTATTTACCAGTGGAGGCAACCTGTTGCAAGTCCACCCCCGGCATTCTCTCGCTCTTGACTGTGTGCCCTGAAGTCTCTTAGTTAATGCATCTCAATGTCGTTCCGATTTTCACTGATATGTCTCGC
>RFZT01000508.1 GCA_009920585.1 bacterium | reverse complement strand
CTGACTGCGACCTTGGACACACGAACATTAGAAGTAGCAACGATCACACCGGTTCTTTCATTGATGACCACACGAGCCGCGCTATCGGGCTCCAACTCGATACCGCCAATACTGGCTAGAAAATTGACTTCGTATGAACTGTAATCTGGAGGAACGATAACATTAACGGTCCTCGCATCCTTGGCGACGGCAGTATTAGGAAAAATGCGATTGATAGCTTCTGCCATGCGGGCTGCGGAAGTGTAGTCCGCCTCGCGAAGCATCAGGTTCAGCGATCCATTGTGGACGACTTCGGAAGAGATTTCGCGTTCCACGATAGCCCCATTGGGAATCGTAGCAACGGTTGGGTGGTTTTTTTGAACAGTTGCGCCTCCAGGACCACCTGTGCCGCCTAAAAATCCTCCGACGGCAATGGCGCCTTGAGCTACGGCATAAACAACCTTGTCAGCGCCTTGCAAGGGAACCTGCAAAAGCACTCCACCTTGAAGCGACTTGGCATCTCCTATGGACGAAACAGTCACATCGATGCGCGAACCGGGGCGAACGAAAGGCCCGATTTCGGATGTGATCATGACTGCCGCCACGTTGCCAGATTTGATTTTATCTTGAGGCACGTTGATTCCGTAATTTTTGAGCGCATTGGCAATCGATTGAAGTGTCGAGTCGATCTTACTGTCACCCGTGCCAGCAAGACCCACAACGAGCCCATATCCATTAAGTTGGTTATCCCGAGCGCCTTCAACATCAATAAGATCCTTGATTCGAGATCCCCCAGTGCTGTTCAAAGTGATTGGACTGGAGTCGGCGACTTGCGCTAGAAGTTGACCCCCAACGAGTGCAGAAATAACGGACAGTATGAGAATTTTTTTCACGTTACTTTAAAATGGTTTAACTTTTTCCCAAGCACGAAGGAGCCATCCCTTTTTCTGGGCTTCGGACAAATCGCCCTCAGGCACAAACTCGACTTGAGCATCGGCGACTTGAGTAGAGAGAATAGTATTGTCGGCTTTCACATCGACTGGGCGAACGACCCCGCGAAGGTAGGCGTATTGGGTTTCCTTACCAGCCTTGATAATCTTAGCACCCTCGACAACCATGTTGCCATTAGGGAGCACATCAACAACTGTCACCGAGGTTCGGTTGGTAACAGTGACAGAGTTTGCTACATCGCCGCCCCCAGTCCACTCGGATTTAGCGGCTAGATCAAGTGTCGGAATAGTAACATCCCCTTCTTGCACAGCTCCACCGGTCCCCTTACTTAACCAAGAAGGCAAAGCTTGGACAAATCCGTTTAATGTCGCGTTTAGAGCAGGGAAAATACCAGCCCCGCCTTGGACACTGTCGTAAGT
>RFZT01000507.1 GCA_009920585.1 bacterium | reverse complement strand
TTTATCTTTAGTCTCTGGTGCTTTATCATCTAAAAGATCTTCACCTTCAACTTTAGCTTTTTCTTTCTTGTTGTTACCTGGTGCCTTAGCCATTGCATCTGCTTTAGCTTTAGCCTCATTTACAGTTATATTGTAACCGTGCATGTGATCTAATTCCATTTCGATCTCTCCACCTTCACCTTTAGGTGCTTTGGTAAATCCGTGTCCGTCTGCAAATGTTTTCAATAAAGCTTTTTGCTCTTCTTCGCTTAGTGCAGATTTATTTAGGTTTCTTGAAATCTCATCAGATTCTTTAACGTCACCGCCTTCTTCTTCGCCTTTAGCATCGTTATCAGAATTTTTTTCTGCCGCTTGACTTAGTGCTTCTTCTAGATCAGAGATTTCATTAACTAAGAAATCTGATGTTTTACCTGTGTCTAAAAGAATAGTGAATCTACCTGAAGATCCATCTACAGATATGATCTTTCCAGTTTCACCTGATTCTTTAACTTTAATATAATCACCAATGTTAAATTTCTCATCCTCAGATAGTGTTTCTACATCGGGAGTGCTTTCAACTTTACCTAGTTCTATATTGATCTGATTCCATTTTTCTCTCAATACTGAAAGTTCATTATTAAGTAGGGAATGTGCAGATTTCATTTCTTTTGAAGCAGCATATAATGGATTGTTTTCCATTAAGCTCTCAACTTTATTGATTTGTTCTTCTACTCTAGAAATATTTTCTAATACTTTAGTTCTGTCATTAATCATGATAGACTTAAGTTTTTGCTCTCCGTCCAAAAATTCGGTTAATCCTTCAGAAATATCATATCTTAAGTAATCCTTAACCATTTTAACAGCTTGAGATCCATTTACTTTATAAATTGAATTCTCTCTCATTCCCTCATTAATTCTTTGAAGGTAGATTTCATTGTTCCATTTGATAAGGTTGATAGATACACCTTCGTAAATGTTAGAAGTTATATTCTTAGCAAAATCTAATTCAACGACATTAGAGAAGTTTACATAAAGATTAAGAATATCATTAACTACTTGAGATTCGTTAACAGCAAAGTGAGATGCTGATTCTAATCCTAATACCTTACCTAATTCACCAACGCTTCTGAAGTTTAATTTTGATTTACCAAGATAAACAGATACGCTTTCATTTTCTTCTACTAAACTAACGTATTTCTTACCTAATTGAATTAGAATACCATTTTCGTTAATTCTAACATAAGATCTAACTGATGCGTTTACCAATCCGATATAATCAGATGGAACTGAGCCAATTTCTTTAGTACTTAATTTCCTGATTTTGTGGAAAGGCTTGCGACGACTATTATTGGAAAAATATTTTTAAGAACCA
>RFZT01000506.1 GCA_009920585.1 bacterium | reverse complement strand
CCCGACTTGCTCCCTCTCGTCCGCACTCTTGCGGATACCGAGGGCACGGCGATTCTCTGGAGCGGCGAAAAAAAGGACCTGCTTCCATTTGCTGATCGCATTCTCGATGCTGGCTTTTCACCAAGACTGGCGCCATGAAAGCGCCCGAGCTCCCACCAACAAACGGCCTTGCATCGTCGCATCTCGCCTTCGCGCTTTTTTGGCTTCCTTCGGAGCGCCGCCGGGACGCTCTTCTTTTTTACCGTTTTTGCAGAGCTATTGACGACATTGCTGACGACTCTAACCGCACTACGAACGAGAAACACCGCCTCCTCGACGCCTGGCTGGAGTGCGACGAATGGCCTTCGGATTTGGAGTCGCTCCTGCAACGCCACTCGATTGACAGAGGCTTGCTACAAGCTGTGGTTCGCGGTTGCTCCATGGATATCGAGCCCCGTCGCTACTCCACCTTCGCGGAACTCGAGGACTATTGCTGGTGTGTAGCCTGTGCCGTCGGACTGGTCTCCATTCGCATTTTTGGCTGTACCAATCCAGCGAGCGAAACCTATGCGGTGCACCTCGGTCATGCACTTCAATGGACGAACATTTTGAGGGATGTCGGCGAAGACGCCAGCCAAGGACGAATCTACCTGCCACTGGAGGCGCTCGATCGCTACGGCGTTACCGTCAATGAGATTTTGGAGCAACGTCCCGGAAAGGGGTTTCTAGCCCTCATGCGGAATGGCGCAGCGCGGGCCCGCTCGAGATTCGCTGCCGCCGAAGCGCCGAAGAGCGATTTTTCTGCCCTACTCCCCGCACGCATTATGCGAGCTGTTTATGAAAAAATGCTCCACCGCTTGGAGCGTGACCGCTTCCCTGTTTTTCAATTCCGTTGCCGGCTCAATACACTTGAAAAGCTGACCCTAGCTGCAAGAACATCACTTGAAAGATCCCCGTGAATCTGGCGAGCTAACCAAAAAACCCCTTGTTTTTTCTTTCTTACCCTTTTCTGTAAGTGAAATCAGTTTTCTAAATTTCGAGCGAGACGAAAGCCCATGTGAACGTATTTGTTACGAGGGTTCTCATTTTGTTTTTGCCTGTCACCAACCTTGCAAAAATATTCAAAGAAGCTATATGCACCTCCACGCAAACGGCACTTTGACTCAGCATCTATATCCCCGCACAATTCCCATGCGTTCCCGCTCATGTCATAGATCCCTAGCTCGTTTGCCATGAGCTGCCCCACAGGCTTGGTCCCTTCTGGTGAGTTATTTGTGGCATACCACGCCACCTCGTCTATTTTATCGCTTCCGCTGTAGGTATAGTTTTTGCTGTTCACTCCCCCTCTCGCTGCCCACTCCCATTCCTTCTCC
>RFZT01000505.1 GCA_009920585.1 bacterium | reverse complement strand
TATTCACCCAGAGGCCGAGGTAGGGAATTTCGGAGGGATTCCAGGAAAGGCCCAGGGAGGCGCCGTTCCCCTTTTGAATGCAAACGCGTTCCACCGCTCCTTTTTCAGAAAAAAGCTTTGCCGCCAAGCGCTCCGTTCGCGGGGGGAGTTCGTTCCAAGAAACCTGACGGCCTTGCAACTCAGCCGCCGAGCCGGACGCGTAGAGTACCTGAAAATCAGCGCCGGCATCCAACGACAACTCCTCATCCAAGGCCACCAGCGGGTGTGCGCACCAGAGCCATGGAAAGGCAAACGCGCCACGGTTTTCGACGCTGTAGTGAAATTGAATCTGCCGTCCGACGAGCACCAACCGGCGGCGGAAGACAAAAGGCAGGCTGCGCCCCTCGACCTCCATCTCCACATGCTCCGCTCCGCTTGAAATCACGCGCCACGGCATTTGAACCAGATCGCCATGGTCGGGAACCAAAGCCTCGCCGTCCGGTGTGGAAATCCGGCAAGGATCGACCGACGGAAAAATTTCGTCCCATCCCCCGAAATCCAACGCGCCCACATAACTCTCGCCGTAGGCCGGATCACGCATCGACAGCCACGGGTTCGTCCAAAGCCATTCCTGCCCGTTCGCCTTGTCAAAGAGGCTCGCGATCTTGCCTCCGACAGCCGGCAGAATCTCGAGGGAGAGAGCTTCGTTAAATAGGTGCAGACGGTTCATGCAGGGAGATAAAGCACGACAAGATTATGCGATGCCGAATTTTATGGCCATGGATGAAATTCTGAAATACCTGTCGGATTTTATGAAAAGAAAGCATGAGGGATTTCCACACCAGCAGCTCACACGAGTGCCTTTGGAGATTCTCAAAAAGTGCCGTTCTACCCCACTGATAAAGGATCTTTTTGTTACCGACATCGGTTATTTTCCCGCCAGCGCCGGACATCTGGTGGATCGCCCAAATGGATGTGAAACAAATATTATGATTTTCTGCGTGGCGGGAGCGGGGTGGATTTCACTTTCGGGAAAGCGCAAAATCCCCGTGAGGCAAGGAGGACTTGTTTTCATTCCCGCCGGCCGTGCCCACCGCTACGGCGCTTCAGAGGAAACACCCTGGCAAATCCGGTGGGTTCATTTTAGTGGAAAGAGGAGCGCGGTCTATCTGGACCGCCTGAAAGGGGAGTTTTTCGGTGATGTTTTGCCCGAGGAGAACGATAAAATCGTCTCAGCCTTCGAGCAAGCGCAGGAGGTCCTTGGCGAAGGTTACACCGACTCCGGCCTCCTGTTGCTCTCTGCGAGCTTGTCGCGGCTTCTCGCGCTGGCAATCCAGTCCAAGCAAGCCCACGGAGAAAAACCACGTCTCACCGGCCTGCGGATTTTGAATTCCAT
>RFZT01000504.1 GCA_009920585.1 bacterium | reverse complement strand
GCTTAAGAATAGCTCTGCTCCAGATTTAAAAGATTCCAGATCGCGGGCGAGGCGTTTATCCAGCACAGCGTCGCGGCCTTCGAGGATGCGGGCTTGCACTTGCATGAGCTTCGCTTTGACCTCGGGCCTGGCATCCATGTAATTCCAAAACGTCGCCCAAAATGAGGGCGCTCGGTTCTGGAGATCAGCGGGCGAGTTGAATAATACAGAGATCGCATCGGCGTATAGCTCTGGTGCGCTTTCACGATAGCGCACATACGAGTCTTCCGATTTTGATCTATCGTATGGCTTCCACCATTTTGAGAGATCAATCAATTCTTCACGCACGAATTTCAGATCCGCGACATTGCGGGCCTGCATTTCCGCCCGCATGGCATTATCTATCGCCGCCCGAAATTCTTCTGGAGTTGGAGCGCGGCCACCGACGTTCTGCATTTCCTCTCGGGTGTTAGTTCCTATCTGCTCACCTTGCACTTGCATACTAGCCATACGGGAATCGACGATCCCCTTCATGGCTTGTCGTGCGATACTTTTCTTCGTGTCGGCGTCTTGCTCTGCGAACCATTTATAGAGTTCCGGCATTTGCTCGCGGGCATCCATGCCGAAGAGTCCCTTTATCGTATCTGCCGTGATTCCGCTTTGCGCATATATGGGTTCCTCCACGATGACGCGCCGGATTTCTCCTTCGAGAGATTTTGTAAGATCTTCCTCGGCCTGGGCGCGTATCCCTGCACGCTCCTTGCCCGTGATCGGGAGGCCGCTGAATCCCCATCCCTCGACCGCTTGAGCCTTTGGATCAAGCGGGATGTGGTGCTTTAGATGCTTGGATAAGCCCGCGATGATTCCCAGGACATTTCCCTTCGTCATCGAGCGGTCATCCATGAAATCGACAAAATGCCCTATCTCATGCGCGAAGGTCATCATTGCGCTCGCCTCATCAATGAATAGCTTCGGATGCAAAGTTATCTTCCCCTTGCCGGTCGGGTGGAAAAGCCCCAGCGATGCACTGAGTTTCTTTATCACCGGAGTATTGCCGGACAGGCTCTTGAATATCTCCATGAGTTCCGGCATTTCCATAGCTGGCACTTTGTCGGTACCCCCTAGAATGACCGGCATCGTCCATGCTCCATTAGCCGCTCTCATTACCCCTACGGCATCAGGATAGTCAGCATACACTTGGGCGTCTGTGTAGGTGGATTGCTTGGGGGGAGTGAATGTTTGTGGGGCCGGAGCGGATTGCGGGCCTTGATCGGCAAAGGCCATGCGGCCTTGCCCCTTCTGTGCCTCGGCGTAGGCTGCTTGCTGGCGCTTCGCTTCATCGGCTTCGCGTTGGCGTTTTAAGTTGTCATCCTCCAGCGGACGGTCGAGGCTGAATGGCAT
>RFZT01000503.1 GCA_009920585.1 bacterium | reverse complement strand
AGGACCTTTGGGAAATCTATCGCTTCGATCACCACCTGCGCATGCTCGTACTCGACGCCATTGAGCGCTGCGAAATCTCTTTTCGCACACGCTGGGCTTACGAGGTCGCTCATCGACATGGTGCACAGGCCTATGAAAATGTCGAAATCCATCGCGACGCTGCTAGGCACACAGAGACCCTTGCCAAGGTCGACTCCGAAATCCGAAGGAGCACTGAGGATTTTCTCCGCTCCCATCGCTCCACTGCAGCAAGCCGTCCACCGATATGGATGGTTTGTGAAGTCATGAGCCTTGGGCAACTCTCCGCCCTCTACGATAATCTTTCGGCACCCGCTGATCGCCAGGCTGTGGCAGATGCATACGCCCTCGACGAAATAGTGCTTCGATCCTTCATGCACCACCTCACCGTCGTCCGAAACATCTGCGCCCACCACTCTCGACTGTGGAATAGACACTTTTCCTTCACCTTCTCGCTGCCACGAAAAAAACCCCCATTCCTACTTGAGCAATTCAATCCTGAGCAGACCCGTGGTATCCACAACACACTCGTAATGCTGGCTTGGCTACTCGATCGCATCGAACCGAACCAGCACTGGACTCAGCGCATTGTCAATCTCATCCAAGAACAACGTTTTTCCGTGACCACACATATGGGCTTCCCTCTTGATTGGAAGACGCGTGCCATCTGGCGACCACACACCGAACTTCTATAATTAACCTTTCGAGATAGAGAGATTGAAGCGGTTCTCCTTGCCCGAAATCCAAGACTACCGCAATTTGCTCTGATTCATGCCCAGTTTTTATATCAAGACCTACGGTTGCCAGATGAACGAGCGAGACTCGGAGCAAGTTTCCACCATGCTCACGGAGCGTGGATATCGTCTAGCCGAAGCGGAAGCCGACGCCGACGTGATCCTACTCAACACCTGCAGCGTTCGCGATATGGCCGAGCAAAAGGCGATCGGCAAGATGGGCTTTCTCCGTAAACTCCGCCGCAAAAAGCCCCACCTTGTTCTGGGCTATCTCGGCTGCATGGCGCAAGCCCGTGGAGACTCTCTCCTCAAAAACTCTCCCTTTGTGGATCTGGTCGTGGGAACACAAAAATTCCACCGCGTGGCAGATTACGTGGATGAACTTCTCCAGAGGCGAATCGACTTGCTGATGGACGACCAGCGCCGCCCGATCGTTGATGTGGAAGAGGAGACCGGTTCGCAGTCGACCATTCGTGATCAGAGCTTGGAAGCAGGCCAGTCCACTGCCTTTGTTTCCATCATGCAAGGATGCAACATGCACTGCGCGTTCTGCATCGTTCCTCAGACTCGTGGAGAGGAACGCGGACGCACGATCGAGGAAATCACAAACGAAGTTCATACCCTCGCCG
>RFZT01000502.1 GCA_009920585.1 bacterium | reverse complement strand
GAGGTGTCCACCCCAGCGTGCATAGGCTCCGGGCCAAGGTGACATCGCACGAACACGCAAATCGAGCTTCGCGGCGGGTTGCGGCCAGTCGAGCCAGCCGTCGGTTTTTTTCATCTTCGAAGCATGGGTGGCCAGAGCGGGGTCTTGGGGAATCCGTGGAGCCTTGCCGGATTCGAGGAGATCGAGGGCGCGGAAAAGAGCCGGTGCCGCCACGCTTGCCAAGCGGTCGTGAAGCTCGCCCGCCGTTTCTGTAGGCTGAATGGCGAAGCGTTCCTCCAAAAGAATATCCCCCGTATCGAGACCCTCATCCATATACATGACCGTGATGCCTGTGTCGGCATCGCCCGCCAGGATCGCCGCTTGGATCGGGGAAGCTCCCCGGTGGCGCGGAAGGAGAGAGGCGTGGAGATTCAGGCAGGCTAGCTTTGGAATAGCCAACACCTCTGGGGACAAAAGCTGACCATAGGCCACGACCACCACCGCATCGGGATTCCATGCACGGAGGGCAGCCACGGATTCTTCGCTCCGAAGGCGGACGGGTTGATCAACGGGAATCCCTCTCTCGAGCGCAAGGAGTTTGATCGCCGATGCTCGAGGCTTCATATCGCGCCCAGCGGGCTTGTCCGGCTGGGTGATCACCGCGCAGACCTCGTGTTTTTGGGAGTCGAGCAGCGCCCTCAAAGCCGGCGTGCCGATGTCCCCCGTGCCACAAAAAACAATACGCATGGGATTAAATGAGAAACCGCTTCGCGTTCGAGTTCTCACGCGAAGCGCGAGAGACCATCAACTCGCCCGCCGTAACCTCGCGTTGACCTAGCGACGAGGCGCAACCGGTACAGAGGTAATCGTAGATCTCCTTGTCCGGCAGAACGAGCAGAAGCTTTTCACGGACAGGCATGGCTTTGCTACACTTTTGACAATATCGGGCCTCCCCTCACAATGGAAGCCCCCTGAAACTCTAGCGCTCAAAAACGCGAAATCAATGCCGCATGCTCAAGGCTTTTGTCTTTTGGAAAATGAATGATCTGTATTGAACCCAAATTTCAGAAAATTTAACCACAGAGAACACAGAGAACACAGAGAACACAGAGAGCGCAGAGGGTTAGATATTTACAATCCCAAGAATGTTCTCTGTTTTTGTGTTTCCTGCAAAGCCCCATAAATTACTCCTGTGCATCTTTTAAATTGACTCACTACGCTCTCCCTTTGAGCTGTCTTTGGCAGTCTTTCTCCGTTGCGCGTGGCGTGGCTTGTCATCGATGAGGCTGCCACGCCCGTTGTCTTTCACGGCCGAAGGGGCTCTTGATGCTTGGACGACCGGTCTGTCAACCAAATTGGTTAAGTTCTTATTGAAACAACGCGTTGTTTTATATACTTTCAT
>RFZT01000501.1 GCA_009920585.1 bacterium | reverse complement strand
GTGGTTTATCCGGAGGCGCTCCAGGTTTTAGAGTTCGCGGAGCGCCAAGTCTGTCTGGTGGCCGTTCGCGCCAAAGCCGGGGGACTGTTAGTGGGAGACCGGATAGGCAATCTGCACAATCACCTCAAGACCACAGATGCGCGAATTGTTGCCATATTCCGCGATATGAGCGCGGTGCAGCCAGGTGCAGATACGGTTATCGAAGAAGGCGACGAGGTCTTCTTTCTTGCCCGGACAGCCGATATGCGGCGGGTCATGGAGGAGTTGCGTAAGGCAGACCGCCCGGTCAGGCGCATCATGATCGCTGGCGGATCAGAGTTTAGTTACCGTCTGGCTAAGGACCTGGAGAGCAGTCACTCGGTGAAGCTGATTGAGGCAAATGAAAAACGCGCGCATCAGCTCGTTGCGCTCCTGGATAAAACGGTGGTTTTGCAGGGGAACGAAAACGACAGTGAATTGTTGATCAACGAGGATATTGCCCATATAGATCTCTTTGTCGCATCGACGGGTGATGACGAGCGCAACATCATCGCATCGCTACTCGCGAAAAAAATGGGAGCGCACCGCGTCTTATCGCTGATCCATCAAAGTGTGTATGTGGGTGTCCTGGAGGACAGCAAAATCGACGTCGTTGTGGGTCTTGCGGATGTCACGATCGGCTCCATTCTTGCGCATGTTCGACGTGCAGATGTGGCGCGTGTACACAGCCTGCGGCGGGGTGCAGCAGAGGCATTGGAAATCGTAATTCATGGCGACAAATCTACCAGTCAGTGTGTAGGACGTCGCGTGGATGCCATCGCGTGGCCGACGGGCGCCTTATTGGGCGCCGTGGTGCGGGGCCATGAGGTTTTGATGGCGCACCATGACCTGGTGCTTGAATCCGAAGACCATTTAATCTTGTTTGTCACAGAGAAAAATACGGTGCGGAAAATTGAAAAACTCCTTCAAGTTAGCGCAAGCTTTTTTGGATGAAGGGGGAGCATATGATTCAAAGAGTAGCGGGGGTGTTGAATATTCTGGGATTCATCATCCTGATATTTGCCGGCTTGATGTTGTTTCCAACGGCGATTTCCTGGTATCTGGATGACCATGCGATTGGGAGCTTTGCGGTCGGAATGATTTTTTCCGGCTTTATTGGTTTGGTCATGTGGGCTTCTACGCGCAAGCCATCTTTGGGCAGAGAGTTACGCAATAGAGACGGTTTTTTGCTATCGGCGTTGACCTGGATGGTGCTGCCGGCCATTGCCACCATTCCTTTGATGCTCAGTATCCCCGGTCTCAGCTTCACCGACGCGTACTTCGAAACCATGTCGGGCTTGACCACCACCGGCGCCACCACGATTTCAAATTTAGATCAGTTGCCAGGGTCGATCAATGTTTG
>RFZT01000051.1 GCA_009920585.1 bacterium | reverse complement strand
AAATCCCCACAAACCCGAAAATTTCCTCCAACTCCGCGAAGCCATCGAAGGCCTCGCCGAAGCCTGCCGCGCGTTCGACACACCCGTCACCGGCGGTAACGTGAGTCTTTACAACGAATCCCCCGCTGGAGCCATCGACCCCACCCCCACCGTCGGCATGGTCGGCCTCGTGGAAAAAGCCGAGCACATCACCACCCAAGCCTTCAAAGCCGCAGGTGACATCATCATTCTCATCGGCGAACTCGGTGACGAACTCGGCGCCTCTCACTACCTCCTCGCCGTCCACGGACGCAAAGCCGGCGCCCCGCCGCAACTCGACTACGCCAAGGAACTCGCCGTCCAAAACGCCGTCCGCGACATGATCCGCGACGGTATCATCCGCAGCGCCCACGACTGCTCGGAAGGCGGCCTGGCCGTCAACCTCGCGGAATCCTGCATGGGTGGGAACCTCGGAGCTAAAACCGAAATCCCCGGCACCCGCGCCGACGTGGCACTCTTCAACGAAAGCCAATCGCGCATCGTCATCACCGTCTCGCCCGAAAACGCAGCCAAGGCCGAGGATTTCCTCAAATCCCGAAAAGTCCCCCACTCCCGCCTCGGCGAAGTCACCAAAGACCCTACCCTCGCCATCGAAGCCACCGGCAAAACCTTCGCCTGGCCGCTCGAAAAACTCCGCACCCCATTCGAAAAAACCATCCCTTCGCTGATGAGTTGGGAGAAGTAATCCAGAAAGGTCATCCACAGATTACGCAGATGGACACAGATTCTTTAAATTTCAATCTGCGAAAATCTGCGAAATCTGCGGACCGTGATCCCTCGACCTACGCAATCATTGGTGCAGCCATGCGAGTCCACTCCGAGCTGGGCCACGGCTTTCTGGAATCCGTCTACCAAGAGGCATTACAGATGGAGTTTCAGGCCTCTTCGATCCCGTATGAGCGTGAGTGCGACTTCATCATCCGCTACCGTGGCAAAGAACTTCAGAGCGTATACCGCGCAGACTTCGTTTGTTTCAGCAACATAATCGTCGAACTGAAAGCCCTGCAAACCCTCTCCGGAAGCGAAGAAGCCCAAGTCATCAACTACCTCAAAGCCTCTGGCTTCACCAAAGGCCTCCTCATCAACTTCGGAGCTCCCGCCCTGCAACACAAACGCTTCATCCTGACAAAAAATAATCATTGATCAACAGATTGCACAGATTTACGCAGATGTTTTGGAGCAATGTTTAAAACTTTTAATCTGTGAAAATCTGCGAAATCTGTGGATGAAAATTCCCCTATGAAACCCGCCATCACTCCCGGTGAAATTCTGCTCGAAGACTATCTCGTGCCAATGGGCATTTCCCAACCTCTTTCTATGAATAACCCCATGCTCTGATACTTGGCCAAAGGCGGCGCAATTTTTATTCTGTAAAAGTTGAGAATTATTTTTGGGGCAGGTCAGCAGGTTTCATGTTGAGGTAGATTTTTCCGGTGAGCCACTCTTCGCTGA
The DNA here is from genome assembly GCA_009920585.1 of bacterium. GTDB lineage: Bacteria > Verrucomicrobiota > Verrucomicrobiia > Chthoniobacterales > Terrimicrobiaceae > UBA967. Next base: position 9,737 of record RFZT01000051.1, on the reverse strand, counting down.
TTTCGCAGAGGAGGGCAGAGATGAGTCGGAGAAGAGAGGCTTCGTTTGGAAAGAGGGAGGCGACGCGGGTTCTGCGTTTGAGTTCCTGATTGACGCGTTCGATGGCGTTGCTTGTGCGCATGCGGCACTGGTGGGCGGTCGGGAGGGAGAAGACAGCGAGGCATTGAGGGATATTCCCCTCCATCCAGGCGGAGAGCTTTGGGGCCGATTTGGAGTAGAGATCCACGAGAGTTTTGAGGCGGGCTTGGGCGGAGGCGAGATCCTGAGAGTTGAAGATGGAGCGGATGTCGGCGGCCACGCTGTCGCGCATGTCGAGACGTGGGACGTAAGCCTGTGCGTTCTGCTGGAGATGGAACTGGCAGCGCTGCCAAGGGACAGAGGGGAAAACGGCAGCACGGGCAGCGGAGAGGCCACAATGGGCATCGCTGACGATGAAGGTGAGGCCATGGAGGCCGCGTGCTTGGAGGGAAGTGAGGAATGAGCGCCAGTGGACTTCGGCCTCGCTGAGGGCGACGCTGACGCCGAGGACGGAGCGCTTACCATCCTGCCCGATCCCGATGGCGATGAGAACGGCGCAATCCAGAAGTTGCCCGCCTTGGCGGACCTTTTCGTATCTGGCGTCCAGGATCATGTAAGGATAGCTTCCCAGAGGGCGATCACGCCAGGATTGGAGCTCGAGATCGAGCTTGGCGGCGCAGGCGCTGACCTGGGTAGAGCTGACGGAATGGCCGCAGAGTTCCTCGACGATTTTGGTGACTTTGCGGGTGGAGACAGAGCGCTGGGATAAAAATCCACGCCGTCGCGGACCTGAGGAATACTGAGCAGGAGGGGGCCGACACGGGAGGCGAGGGTTTTGGGTTTGAATCCATTGGCACGCCCCAGGCGATCCTCGCAACGCTCGTAGGGGCGGGCTTGCAGAACGGCAGAGCGTTCCTGGACCATGGCCTCGTTGACGAGCAGGCGCAGGCCCTCGGCAAAGCCGGAAGAACATTCGGTGGTGAGGAGTTGCAAAACGGTTGTCAGAAGTTGAGAATCAATTTGGTTGGTCATGTGTGTGTTTTTGTTGGTTGTGTTTGCTGCACCCCAACAGGAAACCATACTGGCCAGCCCCCGGCGAACTTCGCGCAAGCCCCTTCCGGGGCCGGCTGCGCTCGACTCGCTACGCTCGCCTTCGCTCCGCCGCCCCCGGAAGGGGCGCTCAGATCGCGAAGAACCCAATTACAGAACAAACTTTACACCGGCTGGCCAAATGGCCAGGTTGCATTTTTTCCGAGCCGTCCATAAATTCCAGACACCATGAAATCACTCCATCAGGCCAGTCTCACGGGCGCGTGCCCAGAAAATCAGAGAAGCCATTTTTTATCAATTTTGTGCTTCATTGAAGCCTGATGAAGAAAAGTAAATGTTTGTTTTTTCTACTCGCATGTTGCAGTGGATTAATGGCGGAGGTGGATGGTGTTGGGAATCGTGACAAGGAACCGATTCGAATTGATTCGTTGTATTACAAATCCCCGGTCAACAATCCTCTAAACCATAATTTCGGATCTTCCTTGAACGATTCCCACGGGGTCGTCCATGAGGGCAAAGTCTATCTGTTTGCCGGGCACGATGACTCGCCGGCGAACACGACATTCGTGATGAACGACTGGTGGGTCTGGTCATCAGAAAATCTCGTTGACTGGAAGTTGGAGAGCAAGCTAGATCCAAAAAATACCTATTTGAAGCGCCCATTCAATAATTGTTGGGCGCCCTTCGGCGCATTCCGCAACGGGAAATGCTATTTTTATTTTTCCGTCGGCGGGGCTGAAATCGGTGTCGCAGTGGCCGACTCGGTAGCCGGCCCATGGCGTGACCCCTTGGGCAAGGCTCTGGTTCCGGCGAATTCGCTTCCGACCTCTATTCACGACCCGGACATCCTAAAGGATGATGACGGGGAGTTCTACATGGTGTTCGGAACTTGGGATTACTACATCGCGCGCCTGAATGAAGACATGATCTCGTTCGCCGAGAAGCCGCGTTTGATTGAGATTGATCGCAACTACGGTCCGTATGGCGAGGGAAGGACGGATGACAAACCGTCGCTGCATAAAAGGAATGGAATCTATTATCTGTCGTGGAGCAGTTTTTATGCGACCTCCGACTCTGTCTACGGCCCTTACAAGTTTAAAGGGTCCGTGATCAAGCCCTCGCTGATCGACCCGGCATTTCGCAAAGGTCATATCTGGGTTGACCGACACGGCAATTTCTTTGAGTTCAATAACCAGTGGTATTATGTGACCAACGATGAAAGCCAGCCGGGATATACGGGCTTTTACCGGGCATCGATCCTGACCTATCTCCACTTCATGGACGACGGGACGATGGCTCCGATACACATCGATGCACTTGGTGTCGGGCAATACGATGCCGCGTGCGCGCGCATCGAGGCGGAGAACTACTTCAAATCTGTTCGGGCCGAGAAACGGGAGTGTCCAGTCGGCGGCTTTGAAATGCGCGGTCTGAAAGCCGACAGTGAATTATATTACCCGCGCATTCATAATTTTCCGGAGGGAGCCACCATGAAGCTGTCCCTTGCGAGCGGTAGCGACTCCGAGGGCCTTGTTGAAGTGCGCGAAGACGGCCCCGAAGGTCCCTTGCTGGGAAAATTTGAAATCCGCAATACAGGTGGATGGGATCAGTATAAAACATTCACATGTTCACTGGCGTCGAAACGCGGAACAAAAAGTCTTTGTTTGGTCGTTAGATCAGAAAGCAATGAGGAAGTAGCCCGGCTTGATTGGTTTTCACTGGAAGGAAGATCTGGAGGCGAAGGTCCCAAGCGCGGAACACCGTGAAAAATACCACAACCACAGACCGCATTTCTCGCTGGAGGGTAGGAAGTCAGGGGAGGTTCTTCACGGAATTTTGTGGGTGTGAGCCCTACGGGTTCTTCACGGAATTTTGTGGGTAGCGGGAAAAAGATCGAGTCTACCGCATTAGAAGAGGATTCTGGTGCGGTAGTTGAGGGCGTTGCGGAAGCCACGTAAAAGGGCCTAAAGGGTCAGTCCCGCGTTTTATCTCATTTTTTAGAAAGTCGAAATGTTTCAACTGCGGGAAAATTTTTGTCAAGCAGCATTTTATTTCATTTTTTAATTGGATAGTTAGTCGAACCTTAAAAAGGAAAGACGGAAAAACGTCGGTCCCAAACAATCACATATTTTGGAAACCCCCAGATTTTCTAAACCCGCAAAATCCTCATCACATTTGTGCATCACATGGCACAAATTGAGTAATTTGCTGAAAAAATGCCCAGGCGCGCCAGTATGTTGGGCTTATTCCGGCTTAATCCGGCATCTATTTCGGTATCATGAAGACCGAAACAATTTGAATCATATCGTAGCTGCTGAAGGCGGCGTTGAACGAGGTCGCGGCTTCTAAAAATTTTAAATCGACTTGTTTTTGTTATTTTCGTGATACACTATTTATTTTAAAGGATCACCAAGAATACAAAATCATGCCAACCCCGCATCATCCATCCGCCGCCGTGCGCAAAGTTCTTGGAAAGCTTGGGAGCGATCTGCGTGATGCCCGCCGCAGACGACGACTGCCGATGGCGGTGCTCGCCGACCGCGCTTTCACTTCCCGCGCCACCTTGCAACGCGTGGAGGCGGGCGACCCAGCTGTCAGCATGGGCATCTACGCCGCCGTCATGCACTCGCTGGGTCTTTTGGAAGGTCTCAGCCAGTTGGCTGATGCCTGCACGGATTCGGTTGGTCAGGCACTGGCCAATGAATTCTTGCCGCAGCGTGTTCGTCTTAAAAAAGCCAAGGAGCAACCGTGATGGATTTCGAGGTGCATCTTTCGCTTGATGGGGAAACACAGCGTATTGGTTCGGCGCACAGCAATCGTGCCCGGGGTAAGGAAACTATGGTTTTTGAATACGACGACGAGTGGTTGAAGTATGCTGATCGCTTTGAACTTGAGCCGGACCTGCCTTTGACGCGGGGCGGCTTTGCTCCATCCCACGGAAAGACTATTCATGGCTCCTTGGGGGATTCTGCGCCTGACACTTGGGGAAGAAGGCTCATGCAACGCGCGGAGCGGCGGCAGGCTGAGAAAGAAGGCAGAGCCGTGAGAACGCTGATGGAGAGTGATTATCTGCTGGGCGTATCCGACGAAACCCGCCTCGGAGCCCTACGCTTTCGCCGCATTGGTGGTGAGGCTTTTCTGGCAGAGACCCGGCGAGGGATTCCAGCGCTGGTGGATCTCGGGCGATTGCTGCAATGCGCAGATCGCATCCTGCGCGACGAGGAAACGGATGACGATCTGCAACTGATTTTCGCCCCCGGATCTTCTCTGGGCGGGGCGCGCCCAAAAGCCTCGGTCATCGATCAACACGGCCGTCTTTCCATCGCCAAGTTTCCCAAGGAGACGGATGAATACAGTATCGAGACTTGGGAGGAAATCGCATTGCGTCTGGCGGAGCGGGCGGGCATCATGACAGCGCATCATGAACTGCTTCAGGTGGCGGGTCGGGCCGTTCTACTGTCGCAACGCTTTGATCGCATGGATGGTCACCGCATCCCTTTTCTATCCGCCATGGCCTTGCTTGGGATGAAGGATGGTCAAGTCGGCAGCTATCCGGAAATCGTCGATGTATTGGCCCGACACGGCGGGCAAGCGAAGAAGGATGCCCACTCTTTGTATCGTCGCGTGGCATTCAATGTCCTCGTTTCAAATGTGGACGACCACCTGCGAAACCATGGATTTCTACGAATCGACAAATCCGGTTGGACTCTCTCGCCGGCTTACGACTTGAACCCGGTCCCGGCCGATCTGAAGGCGCGAATCCTATCGACAAATATCGATCTTGAGGAAAGCACCTGCTCGATTGATCTCCTCGAAGCCTCGGCCGATTACTTCGCACTATCCCTTACGGAAGCGCGCTCGATTCTTAAACAAGTGGCGGTCGCAACATCCTCCTGGCGCACCGTCGCTCTGGAGGTTAGAGTTTCCTCGAAGGCGATTGATCGAATGGCAAGCGCCTTCGAGCATGACGCTCTCATGCGAGCTCTGGCACTCCCGTGACTTGGAAAAAAGCTTCAGGCTCGGCTTTAAATGCCAAAGTAGCCAATAAAGAGTGGTTCTAAGAATGAAAGCCCCCGCCGATCGCATCAAAGAAATTGAGGCGGAGCTTCATGAGTTGGAAGCTCGCAGGCAGGGATTGCTTGCAGAAATGCGCGAAATTCGCACTGCCGCGGAATCTCCTGAATTGCCTCTCGGCAAAGGCACGCCAGGCACCAATGAAGAAAAGATCGATTTGTTCCTGAGCCTTTTTGGTGCGCGCCGGTCTGTGTATCCGAAACTTTGGATCAATCTGAAAAAGGGCTCAAAAGGGTATTCGCCAGCCTGTAGCAATGAATGGGTTCAGGGATTGTGTGAAAAGCCACGCGTGAAATGCTCTGATTGCCCGAACCAGAATTATCCGCCGCTCGACCATTCGGCAATTCACTCGCATCTCATCGGGCGCCACACCATTGGAACCTATGCGATCCGCGAGGACGATAGTTGCATTTTTCTGGCAGCGGATTTCGATGGCGAGGGGTGGATGCAGGATATCGAGGCCTACCGCCGCGCCGCTGAACAAATGGGAATTTCTGTTGGCGTGGAGCGCTCAAGATCGGGCAACGGGGGCCATGCTTGGATTTTCTTTGCACACCCCGTGCCAGCAGTTCTGGCTCGCAGGCTTGGAACGCTCATTGTGGCTCGCGCTTCGTCCTTTCATCGGGGCATGAAGCTCTCAACCTACGATCGATTTTTCCCAAATCAGGATACATGCCCCAAAGGTGGTTTCGGAAATCTCATAGCGCTACCGCTCCAGCAGGAACCTCGGAAGTCGGAACACACACTTTTTCTGGATGAAAATTTTGCGCCTGTTTCCGATCAGTGGGCGCATTTAGCGAGTCTCCCAAAAATCGATTTAACCGAATTGCAGCTGCTTCTTGAAACCAGTTGTAGTTCCGAGAATGACATCGAACCCACGGAGTCCGTATCGCTGAATTTTGACGAGTCCGCATTGAATGTGATTCCGCAGGCCGTCCGACGAGGAGATTTCAAAGGCACGCTGAAATTGCTTAGAAATTCGCAAATCACCATTCCTCTTGCCGATGTGCCAACAAGTCTTGGAGCGGCTCTCAAACGCCTTGGTACCATCGCCAATCCCGTCTTTTATGAAAAACAGCGCCTTCGTTTTTCAACAGTAAACATTCCGCGATTCATCTTCTGCGGAGAGGAGCATAACGACCAGTTGGTGCTTCCGAGAGGAACACTGCATGCCATCGAGAAGCTAATTTCCAAGGCGGGCGGAAAGGTTGAAATCATCGACAAGCGACCTGATCCGGCAACGACAGTCCTTTCCTTCATCGGAACTCTCTCAGCCACCCAGAGCGCTGCCGTGAATGCTATGATGGGGCACGAGGAAGGCGTTCTTGTTGCGCCGCCGGGCGCTGGAAAAACCGTAATGGCCTGCGCGGCCATCGCCCACCGAGGCGTATCCACCTTGATTTTGGTTCACCGCAAACAGCTTCTCGATCAATGGAGCGATCGGCTTCAGAAATTTCTCGGGCTCTCAAAAAACAAGATTCGTGTTTTAGGCAAAGCGCGCTACCCCGATGCTCCCGTGGCTCTCGGAATGTTCCCAACACTGGCACGGTCGGAGTTTCCCGAGGCTCTGCTTGCCAAATATGGGCATGTCATCATCGACGAATGCCACCATGTGCCGGCAGCATCTTTCGAAGCTGCGATGAAACGCTGCACCGCCCGCTACATTTTGGGATTAACTGCCACACCGAATCGAAAAGACGGATTGCAAAAAATCCTCTTTCTCCAATGCGGCCCCATTCGTCACCGAATTGTTCTCGACCATTCCGAGGAGCATTCGAGAACGGTATTTGTGAGGGAATTTTCGCTGCGCCTCCCGGCAGGGAAGGATCGCCTACCGATTCATCAAATCTGGGAACATCTTATTCAATCCAGCGAAAGAAATCGCGCCATCGCATCGGATGTCTCCGCCGCTCTAAAAGAACAAAGGTTTTGTGCCCTACTGAGCGACCGGAAAGAGCACCTCAACACCCTTGAATCCTTGCTGCGCGAGAAATGGCCTGAGGAAAGCATTTACCGAATCGATGGTTCAACCAACCAGAAGCTAAGGGCGGCCACTCTTGCCAATCTCCGCTCGAGAGCGTCCGAGGGACGACCCTTCGCACTGCTCGCGACCGCCTCCTTGCTCGGCGAGGGATTTGATATGCCGGAACTCGACACTCTTTTCCTTGCCATGCCGATCTCCTTCAAAGGCCGATTGATCCAATATGCCGGACGACTTCACAGATTTTCCGAAAAGAAGAAGTCTGTGCGAATTTACGACTATGTGGAACCCGATCACCCCCTCACAGCACAGATGTATCGCAAGCGAACCGTTGCCTACCGCGAGATGGGTTACTCGATCCAGATTGTCGGCAGCGATCCATTATTGCCATAGGGTGCAACACCTCAGGCGCGCCGACGTCCGCGTCGGCTCATCGAAAGTAAAAGGAGTGAAGAACGACCTCTTGGAGCGTGGCGGCGATGCTTTCGCGCTTGGTGATGTCGGCGCCGATTCCGATCGAGGAGCCGTAGCGGCATTGATATCCACGCAAACGATGTGGACACCTTCGCGAACGAGGCGCAGAGCGGTCTCGCGGCCGATTCCACTCCCTGCTCTCCAATGGCGAACGGCGAATAAGGTAAACATTCCATACTAATCCATTCCATACTAATCTGATTGCTTTATTTTCCAACCACCGCAAAATAGTATTTCTAAGAAACAACTCAGCAACATCTGCTTCGTCGCTGGTTTGGCCTCTGTGCTGGCCTCCATCGCCATCTGGTATCTTGCCGGCGGCAAGGATACTACCTTTGAATCCCGCACGCATGGGGAGCTTTTCGGAATATTTGTAGGCCTCTGGGCTCCAACCTTTCTGATCCTTTCGAACCGCTTGGCGCGTTACAACGAAGAAAAGAAATAGCCGTCAAAAATATTCGGTGCAGTCAAGATGCCTGTGGGGTGAAATTGATGAAAGCTATTTTGCCCCCAAGAGGATTCGGGGCAAATGCGGAAGAGATGCGTCCGGTGAAATCCCTGTTCTGAGTCTACATAAACGATAAGGATGGGGGTTTTGTCTGTCGTCAAAACTGTTCTAAGGCAGAGCTTATGCCAATTCTTCAAGCCCGAATTATGGAAGGCAGAGATGTTCTTTTCCTACAGAGGGGGCTTGGGCGAAAAAGTCCTCAAACTGCAACCTCTCAAGGCGAATTTCACTGAAAGAAAAACCGATCCGCTTCGCCGTTCGTAAGATGAGAAGCGATGCATTGCAAAAAAACCTTTCTTACGGCTCCTGCTGCTGGGCTTGTCGAAAGCTCGTTGTTTCAACCGAAGCCAACTTTGATCCATGGCCGCTGACTTGATTCCCGCCACACGAGCGGAGGCTCTGCTGGCCTTGCACGATTTTATTGAGGGGCCGGTGTTGCAGTATACGCGCTTGCGAAATCATATCGCTGATCAGCATTCGCATGTCTCAAGACTCTCGGCGGCGATCGCACACCGTCTCGTGACAGAAGCTGAAGTCCTCTATGCGGTGCTGCGGGTTCATAAATCAACAACTGTTGAAAAGTTCGTCCAAGAGGTCGTTTGGAGATCGTATTGGAAAGGCTGGTTGGAGCTCCGTCCAGGCGTCTGGCGCGATTTTGCCGATGCCGCGTCGGCCGGTGGCCCTCTCGCGGAGCGGCTGCATGAGGGGCAAAGCGGCTGCGCGGCCATGGACGCCTGCGCCCGCGAACTTGTCTCCACAGGCTACCTGCATAACCATGCCCGCATGTGGTGGGCTTCCTTTTGGATTCACCGAGCTGGCCTGCCATGGAAAACCGGGGCGCAATTTTTCTTCGATCACCTGCTCGATGCAGACGCTGCCAGCAACACCCTCTCTTGGCGCTGGGTTGCCGGCCTTCAAACCCCCGGTAAAACCTACCTCGTTCGTCGCTCGAACCTTGACTCCTACTGGCCCGACGCGCCCTCGGAGGGTTTGGAGCAACTGGATGGCGAGCCCCTCTTGGACATTCCACAGGACTCGGCAGATCGGTCTCTTCGGGGTCTGGAAAATCTCCCCGAAGCGCCGGGAGATTCTGCCGCCGGATTACTCCTCCACGAGGAGGATCTTTCACTCGAATGCCGTCTCCTGAGCCAGTTCCACCCTGAGGCGGCCTGTTTTTGGAAAACGCCTGCGCGATCTTCCATCCGTGCGGCTTGGTTGAATCGGGCGGTTGACGATGCCCGCGCGCGTGCAGAAAATCATTTCCAAAAAAATATTGCTGAAATTCAGGCGCTGGACTCCCTGAAGGATTGGGTCGAAACCCACGACCTCCGGCGCATCGTTATGGCGGCACCATCTGTCGGGACGGTGCGAGATTCTTTGGAACCATTTCTTCAATGGTGCGGCGAATGTGGCATCATCGTAACGCGTTTGCGGCGGCGCTGGGATGCACGGGTTTTCCCTTTGGCCAAGGAAGGCTTTTTTCCGTTTTGGAACTCGGTGCGCCCGCAGTTGACAGAACTCATCCTATGAAGGGCGTAAAAAAACAGAACTTGCCCACGAAAATCTGCGTCGTTTGTGCCCGTCCCTTCGCCTGGCGAAAAAAATGGGAGCGCTGCTGGGAGGAAGTGCTCC
>RFZT01000006.1 GCA_009920585.1 bacterium | reverse complement strand
TCGAGCATCCGAGCGGCGATTGCGAGTGAGCATGGTTCCTACTTCCAACTTCGAGCCACAATCGACCAAGTGATCTCCGACGTGAAAATCAACTTCTCCGAGATCGTCCTCAACCGAGCGCTCATCATCGCGAACCAACAATCCGTGGACCTCCTCACCGAGCAACTGAAAGATCAACGGAACCGCTACGAGGCCGGCACCGTGCCTCGCTTCAACGTACTTCAGGCCGAGGTTGCTCTGGCCAATGCCAAGCCACCGCTCATCCAAGCTCAGAATAACTACCGTGTTTCGATGTATCAGCTCGTCCGCCTGCTTGGAATGGATTATCCACCCGGATTCCCCAGCGAGGTTCCTTTCAACATCGTGGGCAAGCTGGACTACAAACCCCGCACCCTCAACCCCGATGACTCGATTCGCACCGCCGTGGCCCGCAATCCAGGCCTTAAGGCTCAACGCCAAAGCATCCTTTCCACCGCAGCTAAGGTCAACGAGCAGGTGGCGGGATATCTGCCGGTCATCAAGGCCCGGGCGGCTCAAACTAACACGAGTGATATGATGACCTCGAATCTCTCCAACGTCGTGTCTGGCTGGTTTTTGGGGATCAATGGCTCATGGGCGCTTTGGGACGGACTGCTCACCTATGGCAATGTGAAGCAAGCGAAGGCCCAACTGGATTCCTCCAAAATCAACTACGACAATGGAGTTCGGGAGGTCATCCTTCAAGTTCAACAGGCCATCTCCAACCTTCTCGAAGCGAAAGAAACCGTGGATAGCCAAGAGGCCAGCGTTGTCCAAGGCGTAGAGGCACTGAGGTTGTCACAGGAGCGCCTCGATGCCGGAGCCGGCACGCAGCTGGATGTGCTCAATCAACAAACATCCCTCCTTCAGTCGCAGACCTTTCTCCTTCAAGCCTATTTCAGCTACATCAAAGGCATAGCAGAATACGAACGCGCCCTGTCCATCGACACGCGCTACGAGGAATTTTTCGATGATCCCCTCACCCGCCCCGAGGCCAAACGCTTTAAAACCCTCAACAATCCCGATCGCGCACAGCCCAAGCTTCCGCGCGCTCTACGGAAGAGCGACCCGATCAAACCCATCCTCGCTGCCACCCCGACGCCCACTCCTGCCTCCAAAGCAAAGGGCACCCCGCCCGCCAAGGCGACCAAGGGAAACTAGCCCCAGAAATTTGATCGTCTCGATGGCTGATAAATCATGTCCGTTTGAGACGTTTCCCAGTCTTAATCTGCCTAGGATCCGCGCGGCATTCATCCAACGCGCCCCAGATGTCGATGTGCAAGCGGATCGGGAAGTGGCCCTCGTGCGTCTGAAGTCGATCCATTTAGCCACAATGGAATGTGCGGGCTTTGCGAGGATGCCTCTGGCTCAAGCCGACCAAGTCCACAGCGCTCATGTTCGAATTGTGACGAAGGAAACTCTTTATCCCGTTCCCGACTGTGATGCCCTCATCACGACCAATGCCGGACTCTGCCTTGGGATTTACGTTGCCGATTGTGCCGCTGTCTATCTTGCGGACAAGCACGGGCGCGGCATAGCCCTAGCCCACTCGGGACGCAAGGGCACCGAGCTCGGTATTGTCACTCAAACCATCGCCACCCTCTGCGCGACAATCGGCGCCAACCCGAGTGACATCATCATGCAAATCTCGCCCTGCATCCGACCACCTCACTATGAGGTTGATTTTGCTTCAGATATCCGAGCTCAAGCGGCCGCCGCTGGGTTGACGGAAATCCACGATTGTGGATATTGCACCGCCTCGAATCCCACCGCCTATTATTCCTATCGCCGCGAGAAAGGACGTACCGGACGCCATCTCGCGCTCCTAGCTATCGCCACCACGCCCTCATCGTCGTGACATGTCCACACACCTTGCGTTGACTTGCCTCGCCCCTCGCTTTAAGTAGAAGCCCGCCCTAATTAACCTCGTGTCTCAGAACGACGATTACATAGTTGAAATCCTACGGGACCTTGGAATGGTAACCCGCGCCCAAGTCGAGAATGCCCGTGCCAACATGGGGCCCGACGGACTCCTTTCCACCCTCGTCCATAATGGCGTGGTCACCGAGGATGATGTCGCTCGCACACTCGCTGCGCAGAACAGCATGGAATTTGTCGATCTGGAAAATACCCAGGTCGATCGTAAACTCATTGATCTTCTCGATGCCGATGACGCCCGCCGTTATCAAGCGATCCCCATCGGGATGCGTGACGGCATTCTCATCATTGCACTCAGTGATCCCATGGCCATGCATAACATGGATGGGCTTACTTACAAATTGCGACGTGAGATCGAGTTTGTCTGTTCAACGCACGAAGCAGTTAAGAAGTTAATTACAAAATATTATGGCGACGCCGATGACGCCGCCTCGTCCCTCCTCAAGGGGATGACTCTGACTGAGGGCTCTGCAGCCAAGACGGATGAGGATGAGGAAGCCGACACGGAAGGGGATGCTCCGATCATCAAACTCGTTTCCCTGCTTTTACTCGAAGCCTATACAAACCGCGCCAGCGACATTCACATCGAGCCACTTGAGAGCAAATTACGAGTCCGTTTTCGCATTGATGGCGTCCTTCAGGAAATGCAAGCCCCGCCCAAGCGCTTGCATTCCGCGATAGTAAGCCGACTCAAAATCATGTCCCGCTCGATGAGTATAGCCGAGAGACGTCTACCGCAGGACGGACGCATTCAGATTCGCCTCGGCGACAAATCGGTGGACCTTCGCGTGTCCACGATCCCAACTGTCCATGGCGAGAGTGTCGTGATGCGAATTTTGGATAAAACCTCGCTCATGCTTGGCCTGCCGGATTTGGGCTTCCTCTCGGACGACCAAGCCAAGTTTGAGCAATGCATCGCTCTCCCCGACGGCATCATCCTTGTCACAGGACCCACTGGATCGGGGAAAACAACCACCCTCTACGGTTGCCTGAACTACATGAACAAGCCGGACCGCAAGCTCATCACGGTCGAAGATCCGGTCGAGTATCAGATGAATGGAATCAACCAAGTCCCGGTCAACGCCAGCATCGGCATGACGTTTCCCGCTGCGCTAAGGTCGATGCTGCGCCAAGCTCCGAATATTATCATGATTGGTGAGATTCGCGACTACGAGACCGCCAGCATTGCCGTGAACGCCTCGCTCACCGGCCACTTGGTTCTCTCCACTCTCCATACGAATGACGCCCCGAGCGCCATTGCGCGTCTGGTGGATATCGGGATCAAGCCTTTCCTTGTTTCGAGTTCCGTGAGGGCCGTTGTCGCCCAGCGTCTCGTTAGGAAACTCTGCACTTTCTGCAGAGCCGCCGGCGAGCTCACCGAATACGAAATGAGCGCCCTTCAGATCGAACCCGGCATGCTCAAACAGTCCAGTGTCATGCGCCCCATCGGATGCGACAAGTGTCGTGGCAAAGGATTTCGCGGACGGATGGGCATCTTTGAAATGTTCCTTGTCGATGATGAAGTGAGAAACATGATCAACAACAACGCCTCCACCATAGCCCTCCGCCAACGCGCCAGGGAACTCGGCATGCGCACCCTGCGCGAGGATGGCGTGCGCAAGGTTCTCTCCGGTATGACCACAGCCGACGAGGTCATCAGCACCACGATGTCGGATCTCGAGTAAAACCACCATGGACGCCCGTCATGTCACAGATATTTTCCTAGAGCGCGGTCTCATCACCACGGAGACCGCAGAGGAACTCATTCACCTCTCGCACACTGAGCACAAGCCGGTTGAACAAGCGATTTTGGATGCCCAAATCGTCGATGAAGGTGGTTTTGAGCAGGTCATTGCCGAATCGCTGGGAGCTGAGGCCTACAGCTTGCAGGAGTTCAATCCGGATGCCTCGACCTTGAGTCTGATTCCCTCGGGACTCGCCCGGCTTCACGGCGTTCTTCCGATAGCCGCCTCGGGCAATACCATTTTCGTCGCGCTCATCGATCCGTTGAACCCCCGCCCGATTGAAGACATCCGCTTCGCCCTCGGGCGAGACATCGTTCAGGTCGTGTCTTTTCCTTCGCGCGTTCAGAATTTGATTCGCGAGAATTACGGATCCGAAGATTCGAGCATCAACGAAATCCTCGCCCAACTTGATGGCGGTCACGATATCACCGTCGATGAAAGCCAAGAAGACGCCTTCAATCTTCAAGCGGTCACAGCGGAAGCCAATGCGGCACCGATCATCAAGTACGTGGACGTCATCCTCGACAAGGCCATTGCTGCAAGGGCGAGTGACATTCACTTTGAGCCCTTTGAAACGGAATTCAAAATCCGCTATCGGGTGGATGGCGCCCTTTACGAAATGGATCCGCCCCCATTCCGCCTTGCGCTGCCTGTGATTTCGCGTGTGAAGGTGATGTCGAATCTCAACATCGCCGAGCGCCGCCTGCCCCAGGATGGCCGTATCCAAAGAACCATCAATGGTCGCCAGGTCGATCTCCGCGTCTCCACACTGCCGACCGCTTTCGGCGAAAGCGTAGTGCTTCGCGTACTCGACCGCTCGAGTGTGAATCTCGACTTGGAAACGCTCGGGATGCCGGCCGAAACGATCGCCTATATCCTCGAGGTGATCGAAAAGCCCAATGGGATTTTTATCGTCACGGGACCGACGGGATCTGGAAAAACGACGACTCTTTATTCCTGCCTGCGAAAAATCAACACGATCGACTCCAAGCTCCTGACCGCAGAAGACCCTGTGGAATATGAAATCGACGGAATCATCCAGGTTCCCATCAACGATTCCATTGGACTTACGTTCTCACGCGTTCTTCGCGCGTTCCTGCGTCAGGACCCAGATCGCATCCTGATCGGTGAAACCCGCGATATGGAGACCGCCCAGATCGCTATCCAGGCCTCGCTGACCGGTCATTTGGTTTTCACTACCCTGCACACAAACGATTCCACTGGCGCGGTGACGCGACTGATGGATATGGGCATCGAGCCGTTTCTGATTTCCGCCTCACTGGAATGCGTACTCGCGCAGCGTCTCATTCGAAAAATCTGCACGGCCTGCCGTACGGCCTATGAGCCGAGCGAACAGGTCCTAGCCTCACTCGGACTAAGCATCCACGACATCGGCGACAAGAGTTTTTACTACGGTAAGGGTTGCGAAAATTGCAACCAAACAGGCTACAAGGGCCGAAAGGGTATTTACGAGTTGCTCAAAATCTCAGATCCGATTCGAGAAATGATCAACAATCGCACTCCAGGTATTCTCATTCGCCAAAAAGCCATTGAGCTTGGAATGACAACCCTCCGTGAGGATGGACTCCGATCCATCTACGACGGCCTCTCGACGATCGAGGAAGTCGTGAAATACACTTGATCGCCCCGCCGTTTTGGCGAGGCGACCCAAGGTGTTGAAGTGGCGTCCTAGCCTTCGCTTACGCGAAGATGGCGGTCGATTTCTCCGCGCGCTTGCGGGCATTCGCGTCGAGGATCTTTTTGCGGAGGCGCAGGGACTTGGGTGTCGCCTCGACATATTCATCAGGGGCGATGTATTCCAAGGAACGCTCGAGGCTCATCTCGATCGGAGGAGCGAGTGAGATACCCTTGCCGTCACCTTGACTGCGCATATTTGTCAGTTTTTTGGCTTTGCAGGGATTCACTGGCATGTCGTCTGGACGAGAGTTCTCGCCAATGATCATGCCTTCGTAGATTTCCGCCTGGGCACCAATGAAGAGGCGACCGCGCTCTTGAATGGTGGCGAGAGCGTAAGCCATGCTGATGCCAGCTTCCATGGAAACAAGCACGCCGTTTCCACGGCTCGGAATGTCGCCCTTGTGAGGACCGTATTCCTTGAAGAGATGGCTCGCGATGCCGTGGCCCTTGGTCACGTTGACGAGATCCGTCTCAAATCCAATCAACCCGCGAGTTGGGATGACGGCTTGAACGAGAACGCTGTGAGGATTGTGAACCATGTCCACGATCTCAGCCTTACGTCCGGCAAGGGACTGAAGGATGTCGCCGAGATTTTCGGAAGGAACGTCAACGTAGAGGGACTCGAGCGGCTCTAGGACCGATCCATCCTCGGCGCGCTTGAAGATGACCTCGGGACGCGAGACAAGAAGCTCGAATCCCTCGCGGCGCATTTGCTCCACGAGAACGGCGATTTGCATTTCGCCTCGGGCCTTGACGTCAAAGTGACCGGCCACATCGGTGTCGTTGACGATGATCGATACGTTGCCACGGGTCTCTTTGATGAGACGATCGCGGATCTGACGAGCAGTAAGAAGCTTGCCCTCGCGGCCAGCAAGAGGTGAGTCATTCACGCAAATCTTCATCGAAATGGTGGGCGGATCGATCTCAACGAAAGGCAACGCCTCACGCTCTTCTGTGTCGGTGAGTGTCTCACCGATGAAGACGTCTTCAAATCCGCTGATTCCAACAATGTCGCCAGCCGAAGATTCTTCGACTTGGACTTTTTCAAGCCCCTCGTGAGAGAAGATCGCCGTGACTTTGCCTTTTTCTTTTTTACCGCCTTGGTGAATACAAACAATCGTTTGTCCCAGCTTCACTGTGCCACTGATGATACGACCATAGGCGATTCGACCCAAGTAATCGCTGTAATCGAGGTTCGATACCAACATGCGGAAGAAATCCACAGTCGGAGCCGGTGGCGGCGGGATGTGCTTAACGATGGCCTCGTAAAGCGGCTCCATGCTGTCAGCGGCTTCACCCACCTCATTCATCGCATAGCCCTGCTTGGCGCTGGCGTAGATGTGAGGGAAATCGAGTTGCTCGTCGGTGGCATTGAGCTCCATGAAGAGTTCAAAAACCATGTCGAGCACCTTGTGAGGACGGGCGTTCTCGCGGTCGATCTTATTGATGACAACGATTGGCTTGAGACCGTTCTCCATCGCCTTGCGAAGCACGAATTTGGTTTGGGCCTGAGGACCATCATGCGAATCCACCACCAAAAGCACACCGTCTACCATTTTCATGATGCGCTCGACCTCTCCGCCGAAATCGGCGTGACCGGGAGTATCCACGATATTGACGTGGTAATCTTTCCAACGGAATGCGGCATTCTTGGCGCGGATGGTGATGCCCTTTTCTCTTTCCAGATCCATCGAATCCATCATGCGCTCGTCGGTTTTTTGATTCACGCGGAACGTGCCGGCATGCTTGAGCAGCTGATCCACTAACGTTGTTTTGCCGTGATCGACGTGTGCGATGATGGCGATATTGCGAATTTTATCCATAAATGTGATTTCCTGCTCGTCGAGCGGGCACGGACTATGCTGGTAGAGTGGGCTTATGTCAACAAGCCGAGTGCAAAAGGTTTGAAAAAAATCGAAGCGCCCGCCTTCGATTTGAAAATTTCCAGTGGGGTTTTGAGCTTATTGGAGCTCAAAGTTAATATTCACGGTGTAGCCCTCGCCAGCGCCGAGGCCGCCGGGCAGTGGATCAATACGGGACACACGCTTGAGCGCCGCCATCACCGATGAATCCATGATGGGGTTTCCGCTGCTGTGAACGATGTCGGCACTGGCAATCGTGCCGTCTTTCAGAATCCGGATTTTTACCGTGCAAACAAAGGACTTATTCTGCTCGAAAATCGATGTCGGTTGCTCCCACTGGCTAAAAAAACGATCATGAATGAGCTCGTGATACCATCCAAATTGGTCGGAGTTTCCACCTCCACCTGCCTTGGATCCGGTACCCGTCCCGCTCGCAGATGATCCATTACCCTTAGAATCAGAACCCGCCTTGCCTTTGGTGTCCGTTCCATTCTTAGAAGAGCCTTCGGCTTTCGAGGTTCCGTCCGCCTTGGGTGAGGATCCAGGAGAAGCCGAGGCTTTCGGTGATCCACTTGGAGAGGGTTTAGGCGAGGCGGAAGGCGAAGACTTTGGCGATACCGCAGGGGAGGCCTTCGGCGATGGCTTGGGTGAAGCTTTCGGTGATGGTTTAGGAGAAGGCTTCGGCGTGGGTTTGGGTGATGGCTTTGGCGTGGGCTTCGGAGAAGGTTTAGGGGTGGGCGTTGGGGATGGTTTTGGTTTTGGTGTCGCTGTTGGCTTGGGCGTTGGAGTTGGGGTGGACTCTACAATGTCCGATTTTTCAGGTTTCGGCTCAGGAGTAGGCTCGGGCGTCGCTTCTGGAGTGGGTTCCGGCGTTGGCTCAGGTGTCGGTTCGGGTGTCGGCTCGGGCGTCGGTGGCGGGGTGACCTTAGGTTCGGGCGTTGGGGCTGGTTCTTCCTCTTCGGCAACCTCGGGCGCACTACTGGCTGCTGCCGCTGCGGCAAACGAGCCAGGGTTCACCCAAGTGATATCACCCTGTGGTTTTTTGATTTCCCGTTTGGCGAAATAGAGAATCCCCGCGATGAGCAAAATATGCAGCCCCGCAATGAGTATCAGATTCCGCCGAAATTGCGGATTTTCCATATCAGCGGCCGCCTTCGCCTTTTTTAGGGTCGTCTTTGAGAGTCATCACTCCGACCTTCGTTATTCCGACCCGCTGGAGGATATCCATCACGGCGATGAATTTTTGGATGGGCAGCTCAAAGTGCGGGCGCACGACAACGGCCATGTCCGCTTTTTCCCGATGCGATGTGGCTAATCGGGATTCGAGGTCCTCAGCCGTGACGACATCATTATTGATTTTGAGCACATTGTTTTTATCGATCGAGATATTGAATGTCTCAGCGGGATTCGAGGCTCCGGTGGCTGTGGAGCTTTTAGGAACCACGAGATCCATGCTGTTTTCGATCAGCGGCGTGGTGATCATGAAAATAATTAGTAACACGAATACCAGATCCAGCATGGGCGTGATATTCAGCTCGGTGAGCGTATGCAGGCTGTGTCTCGATGAGTGGCGGCGCATGAGAGCGAATTAAAGCAATGGACGCCGGGACTCCCGGGTGCCGAATTCCACATAACGATGTTCGATCTCGGAGGAGAATTCGGCGGCGAAATTATCCGCCTGCACGAGCAGTGATCGCAATGTGGTGACGAGAAAGTTGTATCCGAACATCGCAGGGATCGCCACGAGAAGGCTGATGATCGTGGTAATGAGGGATCCGGAAATACCAGGCGCCATCGCGGCGAGATTCGCGTTGCCGGCCATGGCGATGCCGGCAAACGCATCCATCACACCCCACACTGTTCCAAGCAGACCGAGGAAGGGTGCACCGCTAACGGCTGTCGAGAGAACGATCATTTGCGATTCCAACCTGAGAGCCGATTCCCCTACAGCACGCTCCATTGCGGCCTGCACAGCGCGCAACTGGGATGGTGTGATCTTCTCGGCGGTTTTCAACCGAGAAGAAAATGTCTCATCCACCTCGATGGATCCCAGCATTTGGAAACACAATTCGGACGCTCCCGCGTCGTAAATATCATAGATATTCGAGCCATCGAAATAGGCGTTTTTTTCGTAGATACGGAGGGGTTGTCGATCTTGGTGAAAAATATCGTAGAAACGTTCGTTCTGGCGTTTGCAAAAGCTCAGGTACCGAAACTTCGTCACCATCACAGACCAACTGAAGATCGAGGCTAGGAAAAGCGCGATGAGGATAGCTTTCCCCTCAAACGTGCTTTCCATGAAAGCGTAAACAATTCCTGCGGCGATCATTTGGTGCGACTACGCTCGGTTGATACCGAGCTCTGTTCATTCTTCAACTCCATCATGCCCTTTTAGATGACACCTCCTGCTCTGGAAAAGCAAAACGAATCTTTTGCCATACGCGAGATTTGGGTTTTTAATTGAGGTCATGCAGATTTGTCGACTCCTTGCGGTCGTGATTTTGATCGCGACAGGCCATCCATCCTGGGCACAAAACCCACCCCCGCGCGAAAACCCCTACGACCTCATCGGAAAAATCTTCCAACCGCTCTGGGGCGTGCTTCTGGCCGAATCGAATGGAGCAAACCGAGCCGCCACCCTTTCCCTCGAGATGTCAGATGTCAGCGGGCGATTGCCGGAGAGCATGAAAGGGGCGACACTCCTCGCCAACGTTCAGTTCCCCGATAAGGTCAAGTTGCAGGCACCGGTCCTGGGCGAAACTTTCACCGTCTGTCGGAACGGCAATGAGGTCTGGGTCACTCCGGGGAGCAAAGTCAAATTCCTGATCTCAAGCTTCAATGTGGTTCCCAAAAAAAACGTACGCCTCAATACCCCGATCTCCCTACCGATCACTCCGCAACCGCGTGGAGGTGAAGCGCAAAGATTTCTCCACGAGCGTCGATATCCGCAGCCTCACGTACGCAACCTCACTTCCCGCATCAACGTGGCAACCCACAGAGACGGACACCGATGTCTATCGGACAACGCCGGAGATGCTTGAGGGCCTGATTTACATTGTTATGAACTCCCTCAAAACGAACGCCACCGATACGCCTTGGACTGCTGCAAAATAGGCGGTCCGGCGAACGTGATTAGCTCCGATATTTGTAGAGCGCAACGAGAGCGGCGCCGATCCCTTGCGATAGCTCTCCCATACTAGCTGGGAGGATTTGCATCGTTCTTTTCTGCTCTGGGAAAAGCCACGGCTCAGCCGCAGACCGAATCCCACCAAGATAGCGTGCGCGAAACTCCTCGGTCGTGGCGTGGGGATCGATGAGCCCTCCGCCGATCACGACAAATTCTGCATCCAATGCCATCGAGAGGTTAGCGACATGAATGCCAAGCGCCTTGGCCTGGTAGTCGAATATTTCCAAAGCCAGCGGATCCCCTTTCTGCGCGAGCGTGCGAAGAGAGAAGGCTTTTTCCTTCATCGACTGCGGTGATTCGTGGAACTCGTGCGCAGGATATTTTGGCAAGAGATGCTCCAGATATTGGATCAAACCCGAAATGCTCGTGTAGGCCTCAAAGCATCCCCATGTCCTTCCGCAACCGCAGACAAACTCTGGCAACCCCAGCAACTGCAGGGGCACAGGCATGTGACCGGCCTCCATACCAGCCAGCGTATCTCCATCGAGAGGGAGACCATCTGGATTAATATAGGCGGCACCGAGTCCGGATCCGGGGGCCAGCATGATCACGCCAGCTTTTTTGGTTCCGCGCACTTTGGCTGCCTCGGCGACACCGCCATAGTTTCCATCATTACCAGTCACAAGCGGCACGTCTCGTCCGGCCTTTTGTTTGAGAGCGGCGGCGTAGTCCGAAAAGAAATCCCAACCCGCAAAACTCACAGGGAGGTTCGCTGTGCGATCGAGTACGCCATAAGATTGATAGGGCCCCGGCATGGCGAGACCGACCGCTCGCACTTGAGCCCAAGAAAGTTGATTGTCCGCAAGGAATTTTTCCACTCCCGCAATCCATCCCTCCACGACAGTTTTTGTACCGAGTTGCGAATTTGTACTGCTCTGAGCGAGATGCAGTGAGACCGGCGTGCCATCATCGTAGACGCCACAGGTTTTGGAAGTCGTGGCGCCGCTATCCGTTCCGATAAAAATCTCTCTCATGGTTTTGGAGTGTTACTTAGACTCATAGCCCGTGCGTCTCCCCAGCGAAACCTCAAAGTTCATCTTATTATTCCGCTTTGGAAGACTTTCGTGACTGGCTGAGAGGGGCCTGCCTGTCACCCATTGCCGTATTTTTTGGCAGGGGTCGGGAAGTGATAAAAATGCGCGTGTTGAGTTCGGTGTCGTCGAAAAGCTCGACAATGTCGCATGATCGCATGCGAATGCAACCGTAGCTAACCGGCCTCCCAATATTACGTTCTTCGGGTGTGCCGTGGATGTAGATGTAGCGCTTGAAGGCATTTTTATTAGCGTCTTCCAACCCCTCCAACCAAAGAATCCGAGTTACGATCGGATCGCGACCGGGGGCATCAACTGACAAAACCTCACGCGTTGGTTCCCGCCCCTTGAAAACCGTGCCCTCTTTCACATTTTCACCGATCTTTTTCTTCACGCGCAACAGGCCTAATGGCGTCGCATAAGAACCTGGTCGGTCTCCCAATCCAAACTTCGAGGTCGAAACACGGAACGTGCGAATCGGCACTCCATCACGATAAATGGCCATTTTTTGATCCGCCGCACTGATGAGGATCTTCTGTTGTGGCACGACCTCGCAACCCGAGAAAAGCAACGCAACCATCACGAGCGCCAAAAAAACAGCCCCATTCCTGCAGGCAAGCGCACGAACCGATTTTGCGAGCCACTCGCGAACTGGACCGGAATGCCGATTACTATTTGGGCGATTTGATTGGAAAAATGTGGACGTCATCGTGACAAGGCATGCTAGAATACACATTGCTAGGGCATTTCAAGTTTTTGATGTCCCCTGCGAAAATAACGCACCGCATTCGGCACACATGAACTCCACCCTCCAATTAGAAACTATTCTCCGGCTTGAGAAAAACGCGCACCTGCTGAAGAACTTTGTGAGCGCAGGGTTTTCTGATGCCGATCTTGGAAAGTTGACCGATGCAAACTTGGTTCAAATGGGCGTTCAGAAAATGGGAGACCGCCGCCGTTTGTTGGCAGCTTTGGCCGAGGGAGCGCTGGACAGCAAATCGATTTTGCCGCCGCCCATGCCGACCGCCAGCCCCGAGTGTCCCCACATCACTAGGACGGGTCTCCCATTTGTCCCCATCCCTGGATTTAAAACGCTCGCCTGCATCTGGCCACTTCGGGTTTGCGACTACAGGGTCTACTGCGAAGAACGGGGCCTTCCCTTTCCTGACCAGCAAAACCCGACCGGCGACACCCATCCCGTTGTGAATGTTTCATGGCGAGACGGAATCGAGTTTTGCCTTTGGCTCACGCTTGAAGAACGCGCCGCTGGATTGATGCCTAACGATCAGTTTTTCCGTTTCCTCACGGACTTGGAATGGAGTGCTGCCATGGGCCTCCCAACCGAACCGGAAGCCAGCCCCGCTGAGCGCAGCAAAAAGATTCCAGGATACCCGTGGGGCGCGACATATCCTCCTCCAGAAGGATTCGGCAACTACGACCAATCGCTGAACGCCGACCCACACGCCTTCACTTCCCCAGTGGACGCCTTCCCTCCGAATGAGCTCGGAATTTACGATCTGAGCGGCAATGTCTGGGAATGGTGTATGGACAACTATAACGCGTCCCGAAAATACCAGACCATGCGCGGAGGTTCCTGGGACTTCGCCGGCAGCGGACTCATGTCCTCGGCTCGCAATGCCAATGATCCCGATAGTAAAGGAACCAGCATGGGGCTCCGCATCGCTTGGAGCAGTCAGGATTTCACACCAGTTGAAAAGGCATAGCACACGCCCGATTGATCCTTGTATCTTCGCTCAAAAATGACGCCTCTTATTCTTGTCGTTGGTTTTCTCGGCTCAGGAAAAACCACTTTTCTTAAAAACCTCATGCCAGCCCTAGCTCTGGCCGAGCTTCGTCCGACACTTCTAATCAACGACTACCAGAATGCCCGCGTGGATGCCGCTCAGTTCCAAGATCTCACTGAGGAAGTGAAAGCTTTGAGTGGCGACTGCGTTTGCTGCGGTTCACGAGATGAACTCTTCAGCTTCCTGCAGGATTTCCAGCACGCTCCAGGCCGGGTGATGATCGTTGAGACGAATGGAACGACTGATTCCGCCAACCTCATCGAGTCTCTCGCCTTGGACCCCGCGTTAAAAAAATTCAGCCTTCCGATCCAGCTCTCCATCATCGATGGCAAAAGGTGGCAGAAACGTTTTTGGCACAATGCCCTCGAACGCGAACAGGCGAAGACGGCATCGCACCTCTATATTTCGCGCAAGGATTCGATCGCCCCAGATCGAGTGCAGGCTGTCGAGTCCTCACTCATCGAACATGCAGTGCGCGGAACTTATACCGATCCGGTTGCCTTTGCGATGGAGCTAGCCACCGTAGCCGCTTGCATCGATTCCGAGCGCGACGGATTCGCCGCGCCACTGGCGCACGCTCATGAGCACCACGAGGAGGCTAACCACCACTTTTCTTCCTGCGAGATTCCACTCCCGCCGCTGGTCGATCGCCAGCGATTCTCCGAGTGGATCAGCCGCCTACCAGAGGAAGTGATCCGAGCAAAAGGGCTTGTCGTTTTTAAAGACGAACCCGAGGAGTTTTTTGTTTTCCAAAAAGTCGATGCCAGTGACGATGTTCAGTTTTTTCCTGTTGGAAAATCTCCCCGAATCCAAACCCCATTGATCCTGCTCATCGGACCACAACTGCCACAAGAGGCCCTCAATCAAAGCATCGGCGAGCTGAACTCCAATGCATCAGTTTAACCCCAGATCATCCGGCTCTTCGGAGAGCAGATGTAAAAGTGGACTGGCCGCATGCATGACCTGCCGCCATGCGGGACCAGGATTTTTCATTTCAATCAAATCTCGGGTCGGAGTAATGACAATCCAGGTATTTTCAGACACCTCGCCCTCGAGTTGACCCGGCGTCCATCCCGAGTAACCCGCAAAGACACGCAGTCCGTGGGTCCATCCGGGCATCGAATCTTCGTCAACAGGAGCAACAAAAGCACGGAAGGCGACCATGGAAGGATTCTCTCGCCACTGAAGACTGGTGAGCAACATCTGGCCGACATCGACAGGCCCACCGTAATACACAGGCACATCCGCCAAATCGTTCACCTCCGTATCGATCGGCCGATTCAAAACAAACCCCATGGCGCCATCCTCTGGCGAGTGCTGCGAAACAAACACAATCGTACGACGAAAATTCGGATCCCGAAGGGACGGGTGAGCCACCAGCAATGAGCCCGTCAGGTTGGCGTCGGAATTCATGTTCCTAAGCAGGTGACTATTTTTGAGCCGGTTTTTCAAACAAGTAATGGCTCACAAGCCATTCATTGCCGTCGCGGAACCCCCAAAGCTCGGCGCAGGACATGAAAAACACCCTCCAATACGCACGCCATTTCGCCGTTTGTTCACGTCCGTAGGTTTCGGAAAGAATCGGCGTTATCGACGCTTCGTTAGCGTCCATTTTTGCCAACCATGCCTCGGACGTCCGCTGGTAGTGAGTTCCGCAAACACGCCAGTGTCTACGGATCGCAAGGTCATCCTGAAAATAGAGCAACAGATCATCCGATGGCATCGTCCCGCCCTCGAAGAAATAGCGCGTGATCCAATCCGACGGATCGCTTCCCTCGAAGTGATAGGCAAATTCACGGTGAGTGAAAATGTGCACGAACAGTTTGCCTCCGGGCCTCAGCCATCGAGCCACCTTGGCCATGAGGAGTTGGTAATTTTTCATGTGCTCAAACATCTCGACTGACACCACGCGATCGAACCCAGCATCACCCGCTTCAAAAATATTCATGTCCACCGTGAGAATACGAACATTACTAAGCCCCCGCCGTGCCGCCTCGGCGTCGATATGCGCTTTTTGAGTGGCGGAATTGGAAACACCCGTGATCCGTGACGCAGGATATTTTTCTGCCATCCAAAGAGTCAGGCTTCCCCATCCGCAGCCTAACTCGAGGATGTCGAGTCCATCCCCGAGTTCCGCCCGCTCGCAAGTGAGGGCGAGCATGGCTTCTTCGGATTCCTCAAATGTCGTATCCTCGCGCCGCCAGTAGCCGGAGCTGTATTTCATTCGCGGACCGAGAACGAGTTTGAAGAAGTCCGTCGGCACCTCGTAGTGCTGCTCATTCGCCGCTGCTGTCTTCACTGCGATGGGACTACGCTTGAGTTCCTCAATGAAGGATGCCAGCGCTTCCCCCTGTTCCTCGGCGCTCGATTTTGTCTCTTCGCGTATTTTTTTAGCGAGCAGATTACGGATACCAAAACGGATCGCTGCATCAGGCAGCAGTTGGCGGGCAAGAAGGTTATCGATGGAGATCATGATTTTTTTGGGAACCAGGGCAGAAAGGCGCTGGTCCGCCTTTGATAATTTCGATACGTCTCACCCCTCGAAACCAGAGAGTGAGCCTCAGAAGGGGGGATTCCCGTCACGCAGGTGAGAAAGAAAAGCATCATCAGCGGACTCACTATACCCACCCACCACCACGGAGAACCAACCGAGAAAACAAAATAGGCAATCCACACGCACCACTCAAAAAAATAGTTCGGATGGCGCGAATATTTCCAGAGCCCAAGATCGCACACGCGACCTTTCGCGGCGGGGTGGGCTTTGAATAAAGCGAGTTGCATATCCGCGATCGACTCCCCGCCGATCGCCACCAACCAAATCACCACCCCAGCTAATTCAAAAACTCCGATGCCCGCTGCCGTATTCGAGCAAGCCAGCGCCACAGGCAAACTCAGCAAACCGACAAGCAAACCCTGCAATTGAAAAAACCCAAAAAACATCAACCACGTGCGCTTCGGAAACTGCTTTCGTAGGGCCGCGTAGCGCGGATCCTCATCCGGATGGTGCGACATGACTCGCTTGTAGAGATGGAATCCCAAACGCAAACTCCATGCGCAAATCATCGCAGCCACGAGGCTATTTCGCCACTGGCGCAAATGCAAACGACCACCAAATATCCACAATCCCAGCATTGTTCATCCTTCGGGCGAATACCCACACACCCACCATCATCGCCATAGCCAGCGCCGTTCCAAAAATGAGTAAGGTTAGAGTATTCACAAAAAATCGATTCGGTTCTTCTTCGTCACTATGCCAGCGGCAACGCGCTCTTGAAAAACTAAAACATAAGATGGCAACGAAAGCACTCATCGCGCTACGGACAAAGTTCCCCCCTCTCCCGCAGGGAGTTTTTATGTCAGAAATGGAAGGCGCGTTCGGACTGCGATCTTACCCTTAAATTATCACGTTTAAGAATCACCATCTTTATAACTTAAGTGCTCAACAAACTTCCCATTTACAGCACGTAATCGTTGACTCAAAAGCCTAGCCAACTTCTCTAAAATGATTGCGGCGAGCGCTGGTCGTTCTTTGAGGATGATTCTATAGTTATCTTTGTCTAGCACGAGCAATTCACAGTCTAACATGGCAACACATGTAGCAGACCGAGGTTCATCATCAATGATCGCCATTTCGCCAAACGATCTTCCTTTTCCGATCGCTACGATCATACGCTGGATTCCATTGTTGTCCGCCTTGGAAATTTCGATCTTCCCCTTGATCAAAAGACACAGGTAATTACCGTCTTCCCCCTCTTTAAAAATGGTCGTTTTTGATGGGACTTGATAGCAGTCAAGATGGTTCGCCAAAGCGACAATGTCTGCCCACAACAAATCTCCAAACAAGGCGGTATCGGCAATCATGCTGCAAATTTGCTGTTTGATACCAGCGCCTTCATTCCTCAATCGGAAGCTATGTAGGGCTTGATTCTTATTCATCGCTATTATTTTTGAATGGTTTTGTGAGGAGCTTGAGCATGGACGATAAGGGAGGGGTATGAAGGGCTCTGAAAGAAAGGCGATGGTTCTTAACTATCCTGCCATTAAATGGTCAACTCTTATTCGTTAAGATTGATGAGAATTTTGCCGTCTGGAAGATAGCAAATCCGACTGCTTTCATACTTTATAAACAGCCAACAAGGCTTTTACTTAGGCAGGCGATAGATTGCTGATGGTGTAGCGAGGTTGTCGGGGCGCGAATAGACCATCTGGGCGACTGTGATGTGGTGGGTTCCGAAGGCTGCCTCGCAATAGCAGAGGTAGTAGCGCCACTTGCGAATGAAGACCTCATCGAAACCGAGTTTCCTCACCTCTTCCATCTGAGCTTCGAAGTTCTCTCTCCAACGACGGAGGGTGAGTGCGTAGTGCGGGGCCATGTCTTCGTATTCAACCAGATTCAAATCCCCGCAGGCTGCCATGGACTGTGCAATGCGGGCATTGCACATGAGAAGCGAACCGGGAAAAATATGCTTCTGAATAAAATCCACTCCATCGCGAAGGATCGGATACTGGCGGTCCGGACAGAGGATCGCTTGAAGACCCAGCAGACCTTGTGGGCTCAGCAGGGAATCCAGTTTTTCAAAATATTCATCCACATATCGGTCGCCGACAGCTTCGAGCATTTCGATGGATGCGATTTTATCGAATTGCCCGCGCAGGTCCCGGTAGTCGCAGAGAAGAAGTTGGATTCGGTCTTGCAGACCTGCCTGATGAATTCGGCGAGAAGCTTCGACATATTGCTCCTTCGAGATGGTGACGGTCGTGACTTTGCAGCCGAAGGTTTTTGCCGCGTGCATACTAAAACCTCCCCAACCGCTGCCAATTTCCAGCACGCTGTCAGTCGGTGCCAGATGCAAGCGGCGGCAGAGTTTGTCGTATTTCCGAATTTGGGCGGATTCCAAGCTCTCGTCCGCTTTTTCAAAATACGCGCTGGAATACGTCATCGTGGGATCGAGCCACAGACTGAAGAAATCATTACTGAGATCGTAATGCTCGCGGATGTTTTTCTCGCTCATCGCGCGGCTGTTGTGCCTCATCCGGTGGAACAGGCGGTTGAAGGCGCTAAACAAATCAAACAGACCAGTTCCACGTGAAGCCTGGGTTTGCAGAGCGTCGGCATCGCTCGCATTCAAAATAAACCAGGCTATTAGCTTCGTGAGGTCGTCCGTTTCCCACTCGCCCGCGATGTAGCCTTCGGCAAATCCGATCGGACCATAAAAAACGCAGCGTTTGAAAAACTCCTCCTTGGTGATGTGAATCGAGGCCCGTGGCCCATCCCCGCCAGATCCATAGGCGCAATCCGTCCCGTCGGGCAGGCGAACCTCCAGACGCCCGTTCTTGAGTTTGGCGAAGCTATTGAGAACCAGACGGCGAAAAAGCATGAGTAAAAAAGAGAACCCCTCCACCATACCCACACGCTGCCCCTTGTCGAGACGCCGACTCCCTGCTGGAACATATCCGCGACTTGTGCCAATCTTCGCCCATGAAAAAATCCGATCGCAAAGAGCAGCCTAAAAAATCACTGCAACTGCTGGGAACTTCCTCTGCGCTTCCTCAAACTCCCTCACGCGATATTTTGGAGACTTTTCCGAACACCCATCCCAGCCGCGGATACGTGATCCGCGTGGATACACGCGACTTTTCGTCACTTTGCCCCGTGACCGGCCAACCCGACTACGCCGAGTTGGTCATCGAATATGTGCCCGCCGCCCGCTGCGTGGAGACGAAATCCCTGAAATATTACCTCGCTTCGTTTCGCAACACGCCGTCGTTCAACGAACAGATCGTGAATCGAATTCTGGACGACTTGGTCGCCGTGTGCAACCCCCGCAGCATGACTGTCGAAGGGGCTTTTGCGGCGCGCGGGGGTCTGTCGCTTACGGTTACTGCCTCGCATGAGGCAAGTGGTAAAAAACGCAAGTAATACCAAAAGCCGCTTGCTTTTGGATTTGAGTAGAGGGGCACAGCGCGTCTCGCCTGTGTGCTGCGGTCTGCTCCTTGGTTCCAAATGGGTATGCTAAGAGCGTGTAGACCAGTCTCCACACGGCCGGGACGGCCATGCCTCCTTATTTTAAAAGCCCTTAACTAAAGATGAAATCTCTTCGTTCAGCAGGCTTGGGATTTTCAGCGATTCTTTTATTTCCTTCGTTGGCTTTTTCCGCTTTCAGCAGACAAATCTCTTTCACCTCGGGTCCTGTTTGAAAAGCAAATCGACGCCCTAGGCGATTTTGAAATAACAAACTCGCGAGTCCTCGCGATCATCTGATCTCTCTATGGTCATTCGGCAATCGGCTCGATCACTTTTAGCCCGGCGAGTTTAGCCAAGGCGCATTGCCGCTCGTCGAAGGAAACAAATGTGTCCGCCTGAATTTCACAAGCGCACGCCACATGCATCACATCCAAGGTGCGGGTTCCGATTTTCATGCTGTGACGGGAAAGTTGGCGGAAGCGCTCCATGAGTGCCGCCCGATCGAGGCGAGGGAAGACATACTGGCCTCGCTCTTTGCGGGAGCGAAAATGAACCAACTGCCCATCAGCTTGGGCGGCTGTGATATCGCGCCAAAATACCTTCAATCGCAGAGCGTTTGTCAGTTCCGCCTCCTGCAATTCCCAAACCGGTAGCGGGTCACTTTGGGCCTCCACTTGGTCCTGCACCCACTCTGAACCCTGCTCGCGGAGGTAGAGTTTCAGGAGTGCGCTGGTATCCAGATAGAGCATACCTTACCAGCGACCTCCCCGATCGCGGTCAACAGTCTCCATTGCGGAAGCTCCCTTGTTGGGAATGGCCGTGGCCAAATGATCGTCCCAAACAACACGCTGACGCCCGCCCGCCGGAACCAGCCGAACTCTGGGCTTCCCCCGGTTCAACACTTCTATGATCTCGCCATTGGCCACCAATTCTTCGACCTTCGACCAGTGAGCCTTCATTTCACGCACTGTCATTGTCTTCATTGGGCAAAGTTCGCCTATGTTTTACAATATGCAAAACAAATGTTTTTCACTATGCAAAAGTTTTCTAATACCGCCCAAGAAGACCAGGTGAAATTTTTCTACCGCCTCACGACTGCTATTAGTTAACGGATAAATTGATAAATCGCAATAATACCAAAAGTCGCTTGCTTTTGGATTTTAGTAGAGGGGCACAGCGCGTCTCGCCTGTGTGCTGCGGTCAGCTCCTTTGGTTCCGATGGGCAGGGTGCGAGAACGCAGACCAGTCTCCACACGGCCGAGACGGCCATGCCCCCCTTTTCCGCTGCAAAGTCTAATTTCAAAGGGGCAATGGTATAAGTTATATTCAGGGATCAGGTGGTTCCCTATTTACCGAACGACTTGGCTTCCCACTATGGGACCTCCGAGGCTTGGAAGGTGATGTCGCAGCGTGTTGCAGGCGACCTTTCAAGCGCTATCCGCACTGAGTTGAAATGAACGCCTCCGCCTTTTACCGCAGATTGGTTGGCCTCAAGCGGGTCACAACCCGCGAAGCAGCACAACTCAGCGACCTCAGCATTCCGGCCGCCTCAATGGCACTGCGAAGACTTTGCGCCGAAGAGCTTGTTACTCCGCTCAAAAGAGGACACTGGATGGTTGGAGGCTCAGCATTAAAACCGGGAGTCCTTGTGGACGCTGCTGCCCATCCCTATCAAGCCTACCTCTCAGGTTGGGCGGCGTTGCGCGTTCATGATCGAATTCAGCAAATTCCCCAAAAGCATTTTGCCATTACGCTGGGGCGCCCGTGCGAAATCGAAATGGCAGGCGCAAAGCTAACCTTTCACTGCATCGCACCAGAGTTATTTGGCGGCTACATCTATGACAGCCGGGTAGATGGCTTTATGGCAACGACGGAAAAAGCGGTCTTTGATTTGGCCTATCTCGCCGCGATGAATCGAAGTTCTGTGAGTGGGAATTTGCCGGAAACCGACCTGCGTGGTCTCAAATGGAGAGAGGTGAAAGGGTGGATCTCACTGATTTCGGGATCATCCTTGCGCCGCGCTGTTGAAAAGAAACTGGAGGGCATTCGAAAGCAACACGCTGACACCGCGTAAGAGGCCTAGAGCATTTTAAATAATAATGTGGCCGTTAATTTGGGAGCGCCGAGGGTTGCTGGGGAGCGGCGGCTGTGAAGCGGCTGTGTGAGAACACACTGCCCGAACTGCCAACGCAGCTCAGCGATCCTCGCCGCCGCAAAGTAGTGGCTATAGAATTATTTAAACTGCTCTAAATTCATCAAGCGAGAGTCGAGGCACGCCGTTTACTTCGCCTTTTTGTAAAAGGTGATGGCCGTCACGATGTCCATCGCGCGCTGCAGGACGGTATCCCGTGGTGGAACTGCTTCCTCATCGCCACTTTCTTCAATGGCGGCAATTTCGGGGTTGGTATTCGCAACGAGTGCGGCTTCGTTCATGCGGGGGCGTTCCTTATCGAAGATATATTCGCTCACACCATGCTCGCGACTGAGTTCAAACAGACGCGCCTGAACGTCTGAAGTCAATGAAATGGAGATATCGGGCTTCACCCCATCAGGAAAAAGAGAACCCGCCTCGGGTACCGAAACGCGTGACACGGCGACACGTAGGAGCTGATCGGAGCCAAGCGGAAAGTCGGAGAATTCGACTGCAGCTCCCGCTGTTTCCGCGCCGATGATCATGGCTCCCGCGTTTTGTCGAAGAGTTGCGGCGAGCACTTCAGCGGCTCCGAGCGTATCGGAGTCGGTGAGAACAATCAGAATGCCTTTGAAAGCAGGGTCCATGTCGGATGTCAGAATCCGTTCCTGTTTGGCGTTCGGCTTTTGGATGGTGAAGAGGATTTTTCCTTTTGGTGTGAAGCGACGCGCAAAGTCGGCAGCGACATCAAATTCGCTCCCCGCCGGAACCGCCCGCAAATCCAAGATGGTGGCAGGCATTTGCTTGTCGGTGAAATTTTTTAACGCCACATCGGTTTGGCCGAGCGAATCGGCATCGAGGGCACCGGGACGAATGTATCCAGCCCGGTTGTCGATGATTTCGGCGAGGAAAGGCAGAATGTCCTTGGGCTTGGACTCGGATGCGGCGGGCACAATACTGACGCCTGGGGCCAATCGTATAGCCAGACCTTCGAGAAGCGCTCGCTGCCGTGCATCATCATCCAAGTCATCGGCGGAAAGAAAGTTGGTCCGCAGGATATCGATGGCCTTTTGGACCTGCGTGGCATCGAGCGCGTTTACGGCTTCATGGAGTTGTGGCGCGACCGCAGGTGCCGACGCCTCTTCGGCGGCGAATGCCGCAAAACCGAACGAGCAGAAAATCGCGAGGGCCCAAGTTTTCATAGTGTGACGGGTCTAGCGCCGATATCGTTTCTGCGTTGCATCCGATCAAAGGAAATTCTGTCCGCAGCGCTGTATGCAAGGGCTCTCGCGGCTTCAAGACTTGCTGCCTTGGCGGAAACGCCGAGCACGCGACCGCCATTGGTAAGGACACGCGCTCCATCGGATTTTGTTCCAGCATGGAAAACTTGGATTCCGTCCATCGCCCCTGCAGCGTCTAATCCGTCGATGGCTTTTCCTTTTTCATAGGAACCGGGGTATCCGCCGGAGGCAAGAATGAGGCAGATGGCGGCCTCATCGTCCCAGTCCGGCGCGATGGAATCGAGTTTCCCGTCCACCGTGGCTTCCAACACGGGCAGCAAATCCGAATTGAGGCGGCGAACGAGCACCTGCGTCTCGGGATCGCCCCAGCGGCAATTGAACTCGAGCACTCTAACTCCGTCTTTGGTGAGCATGAGCCCAGGGAACAACATTCCCCGATAAGCGATCCCATCTTTCTTGATGCCCGCAATGAAGCGGTCGAGTACCTCGGTTTTAATCGTCTCCAGCAGCGTTGCGTCAATGGATCCACAGGGACTGATCGTTCCCATCCCGCCGGTATTCGGACCGTTATCGCCATCAAAAGCCTTTTTGT
>RFZT01000500.1 GCA_009920585.1 bacterium | reverse complement strand
AACGAGTCAACCGGAGCGCAGCGGAGTAACGAGTCAATTCAGAGCGTTAGACAGGATTTACACAGCAGATCTGCGCACATTCGCTACGCGAATGGAGCGGCTAAAAATCCCACACTCTACATGCGAGCATGATCGTGTGCGTTTTTTTACCCGCCTCTATCCTGACGAGTCAGGATTTGCGCGTAGATCAAGGAATCCGAGATACGAAGGCGCCTCCAATCTCCGCGCTGCGCGGCTACGGCTTGGCAAGGCAGGCGCAAAAGACGGTCGGCGAGGGCCTCTGGCTCGTAGCCTACGCCTAGGAGAGCGCGCCAACCCTACCTTTTTTTCACACTCGTTGCGCAATCGTAACTTGCAAATAGAAGACTAATATGTATAGTATGATTGCATGTTTAACAGACCGTTTTGGCAATCGCGAATTGAGAATGCGTGGCAGGAGGCCTCGATTGTATGGCTGTGCGGAGTTCGCCGTGCGGGCAAAACCACGTTGTCCCGAAATGTGGGCGACTCGCTCTATATCAACTGCGACCTGCCATCGGTCGAAGATCGCATCAAGGACCCTCACCTCTTCTACCGTTCGTGCGAAAAGCCTGTCATTGTGTTTGATGAAATCCATCAACTCCGCGACCCGGCGAGACTACTGAAGATTGGGGCGGATGAATTTCCCAAGCTGAAAATTTTGGCCACGGGATCATCGACCCTTGCAGCAAGTCGAAAGTTCCGGGATACGCTGACGGGACGCAAGCGATTGGTGCACCTTGTGCCAGTGCTGGTATCGGAGCTAGGAACCTTTGGTGAGGTGCCTCTTCTGCGCCGTTTGTTGCACGGCGGGTTGCCTCCGGCTTTGCTCGCGAGTTCCAAAAAACCATCGTTTTATCGCGAGTGGCTGGATTCCTTTTTTGCAAGGGATATTCAGCGACTTTTCGGCTTCCGTGATGTGAATCGGTTCAACGCCTTTTTCGAATACTGCCTGCGTCAAAGCGGCGGGCAATTTGAACAAACCAAGGCCGCCAGTGCCGTGGGAATCACGCGTCCGACGGTGGAGAGCCATTTGCAGGCTCTAGAGATAACTCACGCGGTCAAAATCGTGCGACCTTTTTACGGCGGCGGACAGAACGAAATCACCAAGCAACCGAAAGTCTATGCATTTGACACAGGCTTTGTGAGTTGGGCGCGCGGGTGGGAACCTCTGCGACCTGAGGATTGCGGAGGGCTGTGGGAACACCTTGTTTTGGAACATTTGCAGGCGCACGTTGCAGATGATCCGATCCGCTACTGGCGTGACAAGCAAGGAAAGGAAATGGATTTTGTGCTATCACGGGGTCGTGATGTGGTGCACGCCATCGAGTGCAAGTGGAGCGCGGATGCCTTGGATGGCTCGGCTCTAAA
>RFZT01000499.1 GCA_009920585.1 bacterium | reverse complement strand
CCGCTTGGAGCGTGACCGCTTCCCCGTTTTTCAATCACGCTGCCGGGTCAGCATGATCGAAAAGTTAGCCCTAGCGGTGAGAGTCTCCCTTCAAAGAGCATCATGATCCCGACTTGCTTTATACGAAAAGCATGCAATGAAATACTTATATGGAACATCCCCTCAAAAAAGAAGAGTTGAACGATGCTGTCAAAATCCTTCCAGGCTGGGATTATGTGGAAGGTCGGCTTTGTTCGGAGTTTCAATTTAAAAACTTCGTTCAAGCATTTTCCTTCATGACTGGCGTGGCTCTGGAGGCTGAAAAAATGAACCATCATCCGGATTGGTCGAATTCCTTCAACGTGGTTCGCATTAGCCTTGTCTCGCACGATTCCGATTGCGTCACTGACAAGGACATCCTCCTTGCAAGGAAAATCCAACAACTCGCCGCCGTCTACAAAGACTAAAAATCAGCCAAGACTTCTGAACTGCACCCAGCGCCGTCCGGGAAACGATTGTGCCGCGTACTCCACAATGCTAGCGCGACGCACTCCGTCGATTGCGCAAAAAAACCCGTTCCGCGGTTAAGCAGAACGGGTCTCTTCCACAGCCCTTGCGGGCTGATGCGGAGGGGAAATTAGATCGCGGCCTTGAAAGCTTTGCCAGGAACAAACTTCACAGTCTTGGAAGCCTTGATTTTGATCTTAGCGCCGGTCTTAGGATTCACACCAGCACGGGCCTTACGGTTGCTGATTTTGAAGGTTCCGAATCCAATGAGCTGGACGGTCTTTGTTTTTTTGACTCCAAGCTTGATGCCATCGATGACGGCGTTCACTGCGCGCTCGGCATCCGCTTTGGTGGAGTCGAGTGTTTTTTGTACTGCTACTGTGAGTTCAACTTTGTTCATGTTTTGTGGGTTTTGTATTTGGTGTTGTCGTTGAAACGGCGAACGATTCAAGAGCAGCAAAATCAGCATGCACTGTCAAGCGAAGCTCGAATTATTTAAATGAGTCCGATCAATTGGACTCATCGGCGGCGACAGGCTCGGGAGCGGGATTGGATAGCTCTTCTGGTTTTGGAGTTTTCGCTACGGGATCTTTCTCCGGCTCCTTAGCGCTGGCTTTTTTGGAATTGTAGATTTCGCGAAAGGCTTTTCCGATCAGCGGAGCCGCATGAGAACCACCATGCACCGACTGGTCATTCGGCTCACCTTCATAGAGCGCGGTGAAGGCGTAACGAGGCTCGCCAGCAGGCATGAATCCAGTAAACCAAGCCGCGATGCGCTGCCGATCAGTCGGTCCCCATTGCGCCGTGCCAGTCTTACCTGCCACATCGATCCCTTTGACTTGTGCACTGTGCGCGGTGCCTTGGCCATCGCTAGTCACGGCAACAAGAGCCTTGCGCAATTCGTCGCGGACACTCGGCGA
>RFZT01000498.1 GCA_009920585.1 bacterium | reverse complement strand
GGCATATGGACTATCAGCAGGACCAAAGATAGCACCACTCCACTTGAAGAGGTCTTCTCCTGTAGGTCCTGCACTACAGTTTGCGGGTGGGTCTTTGGTGAGATCATCCATTTCTTTCTTGATGCGACGGAGGGCCATAGCTGTTTGTACTTTTGCTTACAAATAAAAGGCTCATCAAATTTTTCGGTGCCTTAGTAGAAACCATGAACTTCCTGAACCTCCTCGCTGAATTCCTCGGAACCTTCCTCCTCTTAATAAGTATCCTGGCTACAGGCAATGCACTAGTCATCGGTCTGACGCTCGCCCTCGTCATCTTCTGCATCGGCGCCCTCAGCGGTGGCCATGTGAACCCCGCGGTTTCCCTCGCTATGTTTGTCAATGGTGCCCTCTCAGCGAGCGACCTGGCCGGCTATGTTGTCTCCCAGGCACTCGGCGGTGTGGCGGCGGTGTATGTGTTCCGTGCCTTAGCGTAAGCCTAAAGTGATACTTCTATGAAAGTTTGGGCAAGTCCCAGCCTCTGAATAGCTCAGTTGGTAGAGCGGGGGATTGTAGCGTTATGCGCTCAGCAATGGATCTCCCCAAGTCATTGGTTCGATTCCGATTTCAGAGATTTTTTGAAAAAGAGATTCTTCTTCAAAAAGTTTCTATTACACACTAACGACAACGAGCAACCGCATAGACTGCGGCAGCCGTTAAAAGTCCCGCCATAACCCAGGCCTCCGTATCAAGACCACTTGAGAAGCCCTCTTTTCCAGCAGGCTTCTTACAATCTCCGCCAGGATGAGCCTTCACAGAAGTCCCGTCAGGGCAGAAATTCTTCGGTGCCGCATTAAATTCAGACTGAGTCAAAAATATCGGAGAGCCCTTTGCATTCACATCCTGAACCCACTGAGTCTGCATAGGTTGGCCACTGCTTCGATCAATCGACCCGACAATCCAAGGAGTTCCATCTGAGGCCGCCGTTTTTCCCTGTGTATCACCTACAGGCATAGTGACCTTCCGACATTTCGGATATCCAGACCCAAGAATTGCATTCATCACCGGCACCGGATTCAAAGCATCCTTTGCATCCTCCATCATGCCTGGAGCGAGTCCACGCAGTCCTGGAAGTCCAGCAGAGGCCAGTCCTGCCTTCACCTTGGGCCCAAGTGCTTCGCCTGTTGGAACTCCATTTACATAGTACCACATATCAGCTCCATTCTCGCATTGAAGTCCCGTCTTAATGAAATAATTTACACCGAGAGGTCTGAGGCCACCCATTCCATTTGTCAGACTACTACTGCTTTCACCAAATCCAATCATATCTGTATAATATGCCGCACCCTTGACCGCCCCGATGACATCATCCATATTATTGCCACGATGAACACCAATGGCTCCAGGAAGAGGCAATTCATCAGCAAAATCAT
>RFZT01000497.1 GCA_009920585.1 bacterium | reverse complement strand
CCTTCTTAAACGTACTCTGGATATAAAGCTCACGGAGTTGCTTGAAATCGGCTTCGGCGGGAGATTGGGTCATCATTTCGACGCCTCGGTTGTTTTTCGGGAAGGCGATGACGTCGCGGATGCTGTCTTCACCGGCGATGAGCATCACGAGGCGGTCGAGGCCGAGAGCAATGCCACCATGGGGCGGGGCGCCAAATTTGAAAGCTTTCAAGATGTGACCAAAGAGGAGTTGTTGCTTCTCTTCGTTGACTCCAAGAACGCTGAACATTTTCGATTGCAGATCGGATTCGTGGATTCGAAGGCTGCCGCCGCCGATTTCAACGCCGTTGAGAACGACATCGTAGGCCACGGCGCGGATCTTGCCGTATTCGCCGGACTCGAGAAGGGCGGTGTCATCCGCGCAGGGACGAGTGAACGGGTGATGCACGGCGTTCCACTTTTGCTCTTCCTCGTTCCAAGCTAGTAGAGGAAAATCAACGACCCACAAGAAATTGAGGGCGGTAGAACCTTTGAGCGTTCCGAGCATTTCGGCAACGCGGAGGCGAACGCGACCGAGGGTTTCGCAAGCGGTTTCCCATTTGTCGGCACCGAACAAAATCAGGTCGCCTTCTTTGATAGAGAGGCGCTCAGTGAGGGCGGCTTTCTCGGCGTCGGTGAAGAATTTGACGATTGGGGATTTCCATTCGCCATTTTCCACTTTGATGAAAGCGAGGCCTTTCGCTCCGGCTTGTTTCGCGAGTTCGGTGAGGTTTTCGATTTGACCGGTCGTGATGCAAGCAAGGCCAGTGGCGTTGATGGCCTTAACCACTCCGCCGCCGTCGAGGGCGCCACGGAAGACCTTAAATTGGGTTTCGCCAAAGATGTCGCCGAGATCGGTGATCTCCATACCGAAGCGCGTATCGGGTTTGTCGCTGCCGTAGCGATTCATGGCGTCTTTGTAGGTCAGGCGCGGAAATGGCGTTGGAATCTCGATTCCTTTAGCCTCACGGAAGACGGCAGAGAGGACTTTTTCCATGAGGGCGAGGATGTCGTCCTGTGTGATAAAGGAGGCTTCGACGTCGAGTTGGGTGAACTCCGGTTGACGGTCGGCACGCAGGTCTTCGTCACGGAAGCATCGGGCGATTTGGAAATATTTTTCAACACCAGCGACCATGAGGAGTTGCTTGTATTGCTGCGGAGCCTGCGGGAGGGCGTAGAAGGAACCCGGCGTGAGGCGGGAGGGAACGAGAAAGTCGCGGGCACCTTCGGGTGTGCTTTTGGAGAGGATCGGTGTCTCGATTTCAAGGAAACCCTCAGAGTCCATCACGTCGCGCATCGTTTTTGTGACGCGGTGACGAAGGCGCAAGTTGCGTCCCATTTGCTCACGGCGCAGGTCCAGATAGCGGTATGTGAGACGGAGGTCTTCGTTG
>RFZT01000496.1 GCA_009920585.1 bacterium | reverse complement strand
ATGTTGTCAGCCCTGCTCATCCTTATTATCGGCGGTCTGCTGTCATCCGCATTCAGCCGTTGGCTCCGATCCCGCCTCACATCGCGGTTTTCGTTGGATGCGAATACCGGCGCGATCATTCAAAAATTCAGCAACTACTTTCTCCTCGTTTGCATCAGCCTCGTGGCGCTAGCGGTGGTGAAGATCCCGCTCACGATTTTTGCACTCCTTGGCGGGGCAGCAGCGATCGCTGTGGGATTTGGATCCCAGCAACTCGTCAACAATCTGATCAGCGGCATCATTCTCCTCTTTGAACGTCCGATCCGTATCGGCGACATCATCGATGTGGGAACTTATGCGGGCACAGTGACGTCGATCGGCACCCGTTGCTCGCAACTCCGCCGCCCCGATGGCGTCGAAATCCTCATTCCGAATAGCGTCATCCTCCAAGGCACAGTGGTCAACTGGACCCTCACCGATAAGCATGTCCGGCAGGAAATCCTCATCGGCATCAACTACGGTTCGCCCGTCGAGAAGGCTCTCGAAATCGTCACTCGTATCGCCAAATCGCATCCGGATGTTTTAAAAAACTACGACACAAACGTATTTTTCCACGACTTCGGGGCCGATGCCATCGTTCTCAGCCTCCTTTACTGGGTGGATAAACAAGTCGTCGGAACCGGCAATCGCGTTCCAAGCGAGCTGAGGCTTTCGATTTATAATGCCCTGAATGAGGCTGGCATCGCCTTGGCTTTCCCTCAACGGGACATCCACCTCGCCACGGCGGCACCAATTTCCGTTCAAGTCCTCCCACCCTCCAGCAATTAGAAAAACACGGTCAACGCAACGAATGTTTGCAGGAGGCCCCTAGTTTTTCATATAAAAATCAGCGAAATGCCAAAGACGAGCGCCGCAGTAACTCAGGCCGATTATATCAAGGCCTACCGCATTATGCTTCTGTCCCGTGTGCTGGAGGAAAAGTTAGCCAGCCTCTATCGGGCGGGAATGATCAAAGGCGGGGTCTTCCTCGGGCGAGGACAAGAAGCCCTGAGCGTCTCGGTCGGCATCCACCTCCACCGAGGCGATATATTTGCACCCCTCATCCGTGATCAAGCCGGACGCTTGGCATTCGGTGATACCGTTCTTGATACCCTCCGCACCTATCTCGGTTCGCAACTCGGCTCCATGCGGGGCAGGGACGGAAACATCCATCGTGGCCGTCCCCGCGACGGGTATTATGCGATGATCAGCCATCTGGGCGCGATGATCCCCGCCGTTTCTGGCGCCCTTTTTGCGCGGCGCCTTAAGGGTGAAAGTGGCGTCGTAGGCGCGACCTGCATCGGCGATGGTGGTACATCGACTGGAGCCTTCCATGAGGGCCTCAATGCCGCCG
This sequence comes from bacterium, assembly GCA_009920585.1. Lineage (GTDB taxonomy): Bacteria > Verrucomicrobiota > Verrucomicrobiia > Chthoniobacterales > Terrimicrobiaceae > UBA967. The sequence goes on along the minus strand of RFZT01000496.1, from coordinate 37 downwards.
CTGTGGAGAAACTCCCCCTCATTGTCGTGGTGGCGAA
>RFZT01000495.1 GCA_009920585.1 bacterium | reverse complement strand
TGCCGATATTTTTCGGACTCAGCCTTGACGAACGCGCCGAATTGTTCCGGCGAGTTTTGCTGGATCTCGGATTGTTCGCTCACCATACGGGCCTGCACATCGGGCCGAAGATAGATCTGGTTGACCTCGCGACTCAATAGCGCCACGACATCGCGCGGCGTTCCCGAGGGGACGAACAGCCCGCCCCAGATCGGGAAGTTGAAGCCCGGCACGGCCACTTCCGCGACCGTGGGCACTTCCGGCGCGATGGTTGCGCGGGAAGTGGATGCCATCGCCAGCATGCGGATCTTGCCAGCTTTCCAATGCGGGATGGCCGCGCTAAGACCCGCGAAATAAAAGTTGACGTGACCGGCGGTCACGTCGGTCAGCGCCGGAATGCCGCCCTTGTATGGCACGTGCACCATCGGGGCTTTGGCCCGCAGCGCCAGCGTCTCGCCGGCTAAATGCCCGGGGGTACCACTGCCGGCGGAAGCGTATGTGACCTTACCTGGATTCTTCCGCGCGTCGTCGAGCAATTCGACCAGTGTCTTGTAGGGCGAGTTGGCCGGAACAACGAGCACGTTCGGCACGTTGAACACCAGCACGACCGGCGCGAAGTCCGCGTCCGGATCAAAGCTCATGTCTTTCATCATGAACTTGTTGATGACCATTTCGGCAGGATTACCAAACAGCAGCGTATGACCGTCCGCCGGAGCACGTCCGACGGCCTGCGCCGCGATGTTGCCGCTAGCACCGGGATGATTCTCGACGATCACGCTCTGACGCAGCGGCTCGCGCAAGTTGTACGCTATCAACCGCGCCATCGCGTCGACGGTGCCGCCTGGTGAATACCCAACGAGGATCCTAACCGTTCGGCTGGGATAGCCCGTGGTTTGCGCCACGGCGCAATGGGCAATGGATACGAGTAGCAAGCTCGCAGCCAACGCGCCGATGCCGCAGACGACGCTGCGCCGGGCCTGGTCTCGTTCTCCATTCTTCGCATCCTTCGGCATCGTCTTCTCCTCTTTGGATGCAATGTTGGTAATCAGAGCGTCGGGCCGACGGATAGGCATTCCAATCATTCCAAAGCAACTATAGCAGCTTTGATCAATCAACAAACTGGTAAAAACCCTCGGAAATTGCTTGCTCTTTCGCAGTCAGAGCGCTATCCACTGAATAGACCTCAAAACATATCAAGAAATATTGGTCCATATTTCATCACAGTAGGAAATTTTAAAATTAATTAATTAGTTATTTTTAATAAGATGCTACTTGTTTCTAAGTTTTTGTTTAGTGCTGTAAGGTAAATTTATTAAATCAAGTAATTTAATTTCTCGGATTCAAGTACGAAGTGCAACACGTTTTAAAGACTGCGTAAAAACTTCGTTGGGTGTTTTAAATCCTAATCTTTTTCTTGGTCGGTTATTTAAT
>RFZT01000494.1 GCA_009920585.1 bacterium | reverse complement strand
TAACCATTCCATAGAGCCCAACTCAGCACAGCGATAAAAACGAGACACAGACCGGCTATCATGGCCGCGCCAGCTTCATAGATTCGTGGTGCCAATACGAGCGCCCCAGCAAGGATTTCCATCCACGCCAACCCGATGGCAAGTGGCCCAGTCCACATCGAGTCGATGAAAGTGAATGGCAGGAGCGCTATGGCAAAGGCTTGGCTGGCGCTGGCCTTGATGATGCCTGCGTAGAGGAAGGTGATCCCGAGGATAAGCCGAAGCGCCAGTGTCATTGCAGTGATCCTACCGCGCGAACGGCAAACCAAGCGGCGCTTACATTGTGAATGCGAAAAATCGAAGCGCCACGGAGGCACCCGGCTACGATACAGGCGATCGTACCCGCATCGCGTTCTTGTGGTCTTTCGATGCCCAGCACGCGGCCGATCACGCTTTTGCGAGAAACTGGCAGAAGGATCGGAAAACCAAGCGCCGTGAGTTTTTCGAGCTCTCGGTAAATTCGAAGATTATCGGGGGCCTGTTTCGCGAAATCGATGCCCGGATCCAAAATGAGGCCTTCTCTGCTGACTCCGGCACGGATGGCCATCGCCGTTTTTTCCTTAAAAAAAGCGAGTAATTCGCTCATCACATCCGGGTAGGTGATATGTTTGTGGGAGATTTTTGGCTCTCCCTTGGAGTGCATGATGAGCAGGGCAGCGCCTATGGAAGAGCAGTGGAGGGCATTTGTCTCATCCGGGAGGGCGCTCATGTCGTTCAAAATATCAAACCCTGCGGCCAATGCGCCAGACACCACTTTTGGTCGCCAAGTATTCAATGATACGAGCGGAGGAAATACCTGAGAATCCGTGCGGGGGCGGGCCGAGCGCATCGCTTTGGAAAAATTTTCGAGAAACGGTCGCACGCGGGCCAACTCCTCCTCCTCCGAGATAGCTAGGCGATTCGTCCGCGCGCTTTCACCTCCCACGTCGATGATGTCGGCTCCCTCAGCGACCATCTCAACAGCGCGGGCGAGGGCCCAATCCGCATCGAGTCGCCCATCACCAGCGAACGAATCGTCGTTGATATTCAAAATTCCCATTAGAAGCGGGTTGCTAGAGAGTGGAATCTGGCGATCGCGGCAATGAAGCTCCAAGGCGGCATGGCCGATGTTCTCCTTGTATCGAGAGGCATACTTCTCCAGCTTGGTCTCGTATTCAGAGTGTATGGGTTTCATTGAGACTGTTTTTGAAAAATTAAGGAAGCATCCCAAGCGGATTGTTTTCGCCGATGGTGAGCTGCCCCGTGTGATACGGGCAGCAGAGATTTTTTACCAGCGGCAACTCGGTGTGCCGATCCTTCTTGGCCGCCGGGAGGTCATTAGGCAAATCGCTGACGCGGAAAAAATCAGTCTCGACCATGTCGGAATCATTAA
>RFZT01000493.1 GCA_009920585.1 bacterium | reverse complement strand
ATCTCCGAGGACGTAGTCTACAGAGCTTTCCACTGTATCGATGCCATCTCCACCTTCGATGAGATCTTCGAGCGAGTTCACAACCAAGGTGTCGTCTCCTTCGCCACCGATGAGCGTGTCACCAACGAGCGTGTCACCATTAAGTCCACCATCCAAGCGGTTGGCCAGCGAGTTTCCTGTGATCACGTTCGCCAGGGTATTACCGGTGCCGTCGATGGCTTCCTTACCACCAAGGTTGAGGTTTTCAACTTGGTCGGCCAGCGTGTGGCTCACAGAGGAAACCACTAAATCGATGCCTTCTCCAGTCAGTTCCTCAACGATGTCACCTTCGTTATCAATATTGTAAACATCGTCTCCCTCTCCACCAGCCAAGGTGTCGGCCCCTGCGGCGCCGTCCAGCAAGTTATCACCGCTGTTGCCGATGAGTTGGTTGTCATTGTCATCGCCGGTGGCGGAGATGTTTTCTTCGCCGGACAGAATGATATTTTCGACATTGGTAAAGCGGGTCTGAGTCAATGCCACCGTGCTATCCGAAACAATGCTATCCACTCCGTCGTTGCCATCGATAAGGGTGTCTGCGCTGTCAATGAAGAGCGTGTCATTTCCTGCTCCGCCATCGAGAATGTCGGCTCCCTCTCCACCGCTCAAGCTGTTGTCAGCTTGATTGCCGCTGATCGTATTTCCTAGCGAGTTGCCTGTGGCTGATATCGGTTGCGTTTCAGCCAGAACTGGCTGTGCTGTTACCCCATCCTTCACATAAACATCCGCAAGAGTGATGTTCTCCACCGAGGTGAAGCGTCCGTCAGTGAGATCAATATCCGCCTCGGAAACAACCAAGTCCGTGCCATTTCCTCCATCAATGCTCAAATCGGAATCATCGATAAGCAGCGTGTCGTTTCCTGCGCCCCCGAGAAGACTGTCGGAACCTTCACCGCCGACCAAACTGTCCGTGCCTTCACCTCCGATGAGCGTATCGTCTCCCTCCATGCCAGAGAGAATATTATCCAAAGAATTTCCAGTGATTTCGTTGGCGAGGCTATTGCCTGTGCCTGCGGTGGCGCTATCGCCAGTGAGGATCAGGTTTTCCATATTGTCTGCTAGGATGTAGTCGAAATCTGCGACTACCAAATCCGTGCCTTCATCCTCATTTTCCACAATAGCAAGGTCGTAAGCGTCCGCGACATATACATCGTCTCCAGCTCCACCAGTGAGTTGATCCGATCCCTCTCCACCATCCAGCGTGTTGTCCCCTGCGTTTCCAACAATTTGGTTGTCGCCAGTGTTGCCAGTTCCTGAGAGTGCTTCTCCGGTGAGTGTGAGATTTTCGACATCATCTCCGAGGACGTAGTCTACAGAGCTTTCCACTGTATCGATGCCATCTCCACCTTCGATGAGATCTTCGAGCGAGTTCACAACCAAGGTGTCGTCTCC
>RFZT01000492.1 GCA_009920585.1 bacterium | reverse complement strand
TTCTGCCACGCTTGTTTTGAGGGTTAAAAAGCCGATCGCAAGCAAGCTCGCTTGCTTAGGACGGCATTTTAGCCTTTCCCATTTGCCAGGCGAATGGGGCCGCGCCGATATCTTCACAAATTGACTCGTTTGCTTCCACTCAGCTCGCCCTTCGGGTCAACCTGCGGTTGCTCTTGTGATGATTCCGCCTTTTTCCCAAATGGCTCACCCTACGGGCTGCCTTGCGCCAGTTTTTCTCGACCTTTTCCGAAGGTCTCGATTCTCGCGTCTGCCCCGACGCTCGATTCTGTCTAAAGTTCCCGGTCCAATCGCGGCTGCCCAGCCCTTTTCGTTTCTGCGAAAATGCGCGGCTGAAAACTTAATTAATTTCACCAGAACACCCGATTCTGTTATCCTGCGAAGCAATGATTCTTGGGAATAAGTTCTTCATTTGAGAGAAAATAAATTTCATGTTTTCTGAGATTCCATCCTCGAACGAATTGACGCAGCAAGCCTTCCAGTTTAGGAAAGAAGGTAGATATGCCGCCCATCCTGTCGAAGCCGCTTTACGATATCACCGTGCCCAAGCCGAAAATACCGGCGCGCAAAGCCACGGTGGCTTCGATTTTGAGTCGGCCGAAATCCTCTACCGTGCAGGCGCTCAAGGGCTACGATTTTCTGAAATCCCGCAGCTCCCGCAAAGCATCCCAGAGCTAAGCCGGCTCGCCTCAGTAGATCGCTCCGCCCGTTCCCACTTGCGCCATTGGGTTGATATCCACGGCCCAGTCTATGAGGAATCCATCTTCATCGAGGCCTGGGAGTCCCAAGAGAAGCGAGGTGGAGCCGAGCATCATGTGCACCATGACCAAGAGCAGGGCCGCTGGTTCAAACGACTTCATCGGAGCCTCCACTTTACTACTTTGGGTGACTATTTTGACCGACTCCGTTTGCATGAAGCGATCTTTCCCGAAACTGCCTATCGGCTTGAAGGATTCACCATCAATGCAAAAAACAAACAACTCACATCTGTAGTGTCCCAACCGCATGTCGAGGTCAATACGTCGCTGCCACCAGTCACCAAGGCCGAGACAGATGAGCTCATGTCGGGACTCGGGTTCGCGCCTGTGCAACTCTACCATGACGGAATTCAAGACGATGGTTATTACGCGTACGTTCATCCCGCCACAGGGGTTTTGGTTTTTGATTTGCACGATGAAAATGTGGTGCGATTGCAGGGAACTGACGAACTTGTCGTTATTGATCCCTTCATTTGCTTGGCTCGTCGAGGCACATGGGCTTCGCTAAAGCTTGCAGAGATCGGCCTGCCAGAGCCTCCCGATGATCTTCTTTTGAATCCATCCGAAACTAGTTCCCGACTCACCTCAGGAGACTGACAGACTTACACCACCTTGTTGACTTGCGCTGGCCTTAGCTAGCGTTTCCGAGATTGGTGCGGAAA
>RFZT01000491.1 GCA_009920585.1 bacterium | reverse complement strand
CGGGCTTGTGGCCGCATGTCGCCTCTCCGTTCAAAAAGCTGGGCTCCCGTCCGCTGATGCTGATCGTCTTATTTCGATGCTCGACCGCTATCGCTTGCCTCAGAAGTTGCCAGCGGATATTTCCACGGACGACATTCTTCAGGCTCTTAGGAAGGACAAGAAATTCCATGCCGGTGCGGTGCGTTTTGTTTTGTTACGGTCTCTGGGCGAGGCTTACGTCTCGAATGAGGTCACGGAGGCTGATCTGGTGAATGCGATTGAGGGGCTTCGTTGAAGGCAATTTCTTGCGCTCTATCCCGCACCACTGGCATAACAGGCTTTGCTATGTCTCTGATCCGCCTGATCTTTCTTTTTCTGGTATCCCTCACTTTCTCTGTTCGCCCCCTTGCAGCTCAAAATACAGATGGTCACGTGCCGGTGGAAAAAAACGGGTTTGCCCTTGTTAAACCTCAAGCTTGGTCGTCGCCTGCGCAGGCTTCGGTTTTAAAATTCACGGCTTATACCGATCGCTCTGCGCGGGGCACTCCCGGTGCCGGGTATTTTGTTTTTCGCTTGCCGAACCAAACGGATAGGCAGATCCCCGTTGCTCAGATCGTGAAGGTGGTCCCGCAACCCGAAGTTCCCAAGAATATTTCCAGTCAGGCCGAATGCGAATTGATTAAAAAAGCTATAGCCGATTTCCGCTCTCTGGCCACGAGCCGACCTGTTGCTCAAGCGCTGTGCATGGAGATGATCAAGCCTCTGGATGAGGCCGTTGAAAAATATGAATCTGGTCAAATCAAGATCGAAGGGGTTTGGAAAACAAAAACCGAGGTAGCGAGCCAGGAAGCGTCATCCTATGAAACGAAACTAAAGCAGGAGTTTTATGCCAAAAATCCTGCGCTTTTTGAGCTGGAATCGAATGTCTATTACATCAAGTTGCTCGAGTTAGCTAAGGACGATGCTGCTTTGTCGGCTCGTCTAACCGCCCTGAAGTCCGAGCACGAGAGGCTCCGCGCTCGCGAAGAGAGCAAGGCGATTGTAAGTAAACTCAATGACCCTGCACTGAGCTCGAATGAGGCGGCTCTCCTCGTAAAGAGGCTCAAGGGCATTACAGATCCTGACATAGTCATCCGCAGCCTCCTCAATCAGGCGCAGTTGGCGGAAACGATCGATCTCCTAGTCAACGAAGCGCGCTCGCTCATCGAGGCGCAGTTTGCTCCTCCGCAGAATCTCGAAAAAGCCCCAGTTTTGTCGCCCGACTCTCGAAATGTCGCACAAAAGCTTTCCCAAGATTTTGATGAGTTTAAATCCACCTCTCCTCCCGCTGCGATTACGGTGCCTGTAGAATCCATTGTCGCGATCCGGTCACTCTACGAGAAGTTGCCTGCGATCGCCTCTTCGCTGCAGGCGCGGGATTACCTTGCTGCCAATACCGCTTTGGCCGCCCTTGTGGAGCC
>RFZT01000050.1 GCA_009920585.1 bacterium | reverse complement strand
GCATTCCGCAAGGTTCTGTGCAACCAACAGCTTCGGGAACTCGTCTTCGTGGCCTACGCTTTCGTGGTGATCAATGTGTTCATCAACTCGCTTACTTCGTGAGTTCTTAGTCTGATGGTTCCGGCATTAATTATTGACATACAAGAAATTTAAGTGGCGGCGGAGCTGCGATCCGCCTTCGCGCTGGCGCGGCTACGGCGTGACGAGTCCGCCTAACTGCCCGCTGGCGCGGTTCCGGCGTGACGATGGTAACTGGGTGAAAGGTGAAAGGTGGCTTGTGAAGAGAGCAGGGCAAAATCATCTTTCTTCCAAGAATTAAAATATTTGACATCGAAAATTAATCGATTAAAAATATTAATCATGATTCGAACGCAAATTCAATTACCCGATACGCTTTACCAAGAGATTCGGCGGGTGGCGAAATCTCAAGAATGGAGTATTGCCGAAGTCGTTAGGCGGGGCGCTGAGATGCTCGTGAGATCCTATCCAAATTTTAAAGCCGAGACTCCAGAGGCTTGGGTTTTTCCGCCACCTGTTACGTGGTCAGCGGCGCCATTACAGCAACTAAAATGATTGGCATTGATACAAATATCCTTGCTTATGCGAGAATCTCTGATTCTCCTTGGCACGATAAAGCAAAGACCTTTTTGCAAGAGTTATCGCATGATGCCGATGTGGTCATTAGCGAGCTTGTCCTCCTTGAATTTTATTTGCTTTTGAGAAATGACAAAATTCTTTCCCCGCCGCTATCTCCGGAAGAAGCAGTGCGAGAATGCCAGCATTTTCGCGCTCATCCTCATTGGCAGTTGATCGATAGTGCTGATGTGATGAGCGATGTTTGGCCTCTAGCCGCGTCGATCGGGTTTCCGCGCAGGCGTATTGTTGATGTGCGGTTAGCCAAAACGCTGCAAGCGGCAGGAGTCACGGATTTTGCAACCGCCAATGCGAAAGATTTTACAGGAGTGGGATTTCAAAAAGTTTGGAACCCTCTGGAATAAAATTTCCGTTGCCCATTGTGGCGCGGAAAGCGCTCTCCACCATCTCATTTATCTGAAGGGTCAGGCATTAATTATTGACATTTAAGTAAGTTGAGGAGCGGCGTAGCCGCGAAGAAGTAACGAGTTGCGGGTGGCGAAAGAAAAAACGGGAAGGGTAGTTAACTTGGCAAATAGAAAACAAAACGAGTCTAAATTCCATTCGTGGGAAGAAACCGATTCTGGTGGGAGGATTTATCGATTGAAAATTGCAGGTAGGCTCGGTTGGACTGCATTTTACTTGAAGGAGGTTGATTCTATGTAAAATACGATTCGTTTTTGGCAGGAAATTTATGATGAAAGGAATGTCTTGCGGGAAATCCACAAAAAATTTCCAATTGACCATGGGCACCACAAATTTTAAGGTTCATTTATGATTACGCGTGAAACAGTGGCAAAAATGTTGGGGGATTACTTGCACGGTGATCTTTCCCGCTATTTTTTTGTTTGCTTATTTGCCAATACTTACAATAATTAAACGTTTTGGTAATCCATTTCGAGTATTCTTTTTATATTGTGTTGCATTTGTTTTTCTTGAATTCGTTGCTCTAGTCTTTTCATCAAAAATCACCTTATCTGGAAATAATATTGGTGAGTGTTATGGTGATGAAACAAACAAAATGAGTTGCAGGTATTTTTATAAAAAAAATGCTTTTATTGATAAATCGAAAGTGAATCCAGGGCATTTGCAGATACTTGAAAATCTATCCGGTATGAATCAGTGACTTGAGGTGACTTATGCGAGTTTTAATTTTTTGTCCTGCAGCGCATGGCGGTATCGCGGAACATGCGCATTATCAGGCTCGGGCTCTTGTTCATCACGATCGTCTGGATTTAGATCTTGTATTATTATGTTCACCGGATTTTCTGGATGGAAGAATCGTAGAATATAAGAAAGAGGAGGTTTTCAGTTCTTATTGTTCATTCTTCACTCGTTTTGGAGGACGGTTTGGGAATATGGTAGATAAATGCCTCAAGATTTGGGGAGACCAATGGAGGTTGGCTTGGGAAATTTTACGTAGTAAACCCGATGTTGTTTTAGTGGCATCCTACTCAGAGTATCTGGCGCCTTTTTGGATTTGGCCACATTTTGTATTTGCGCGATTCTTTAGAGTGACTTATGTGGCTAATTTGCATGATCCGGTACGGGACTATCAAGTGGGCCCGAAATGGTGGCATGATCTTTCTGTGAAGTTGGCTTATTTGCCCATTTCTGTAGGCGTTGTGCACCAGCGCTTATCTTCTCCATCGCCTGTTCCGTCGCATGTGAAAGTCGTTGAGGCACCAGTAGGAGTTTACGATTTACAGGAGTCGGCGGAGGATCCGAAGGCGATCAGGGCGGCGTGGGGCGTTGTAAGGAAAAATTCTGAAAGGCTGGAAGCCGCTTTAACCACGGATTGCACTGATAGACACAACCAAGCTCCGGGGCAGGTGCGCGGTAGACTGCCGCAAGGTAGCCCGGAGGGTGAGACGAGTGGGAACGAGCGAATCAAATGGGGAACCACGAATCACACGAATTTACACGAAGAGGCTGAAGCACGGCCTTGCTTGGACAAGCCAAGCGGCGCTGCGTTTTCAAATCACTCCACAAGCGAGCTTGCGCGAGATTCTGAAACTACATCGCTCATCCGCTCCGCGGATGCCACTGCTTCTTCACCCGCGACTAGTTACTCTCCACTCGCCACTCCGTCTTCGCCGGATGTCGTTTTCTTGGCCTTTGGCTTTATTCGTGACAATAAGAATTTGGATTTGGTTATTAGGGCTCTCGCGAGTTCTCCGCAAGCTCATTTGGTTGTCATGGGGAAAGCCCAGTCTCAGAAAGATAAGCCTGTGGGTTTTTATCTAAAACTGGCTAAAGAACTTGGGGTCGAAACGCGTGTGAAGTTTTTTGACGCTTTTGTGCCGGATGAAAAGTTAGGCAGTTATTTTGCCGCAGCGGATGTCGTGGTGTTGACTTATGACGGGACATTTCATTCGCAAAGTGGTGTGCTTAATGTGGCAGCGCGGGCTCGTCGCCCTGTACTGGCTTCGTCTGGAGAGAGCCCGCTAAAGGATTGTGTGCAAAAATACAATCTTGGTGTTTTTGTGGCCCCAGATAGTGAAGATGCGATTGCAAGAGGTATGAAGCAAGTAGCCAGTGACGAGTGGCGAGTTACGGGTGGTGATCCCAATTGGTCTGGCTATGAGGCATATGCTTCCTGGGATGTGAATGTGCAGAGGATTTTGGATGCGGTGAAGGAAATAAGGGGTGTGTGATGTGTGCTATTCGATTGTCTCGAAGCGAAAAAAAGTTTTTAGACAGGTTTGACATAATTTGCAGGATTGTAGCGAGGCGGAGACAGGCAAACAAAGGTTGCCTCGAAGGTCAGTGGAAGTGGGGCAACTTTTAGAAACGTAGCTGGAGTTACCCTTGGCAAGTCAATCTGAAATCTGTTTAAAAAAAAGCATCTCTGCAAACAAGTTTTAAGGCGCTTTTCAAAACAATTCCCCAATCCCTAAGCTCTTGGACCCGCATTCTTCGTCCCTAAATTTCGCTTTGATTGCACTAATAAGGGTGTAATTATTAACTTTTCGGGTGCCTTAACGAATTTAGGTTCACTTAAAGCCAAGTTCAAAAAATCGTGTTGACTCATTCTGTCACTTGCTTTCAATTCATTTAAATGCCAGAAATAAGTCGATTCTTAGGGGTCGTAATCAGTATGTATTTTGATGAGAACAACTCGCCGCATTTTCATGTCAAATATAACGAGTTTCGTGCAGTCTTGTCGATTCGCGAATGTAATGTTTTGGAAGGTGTTCTGCCGGGAAGAGTCCGCGGGTTCGTCGCAGAGTGGGCTGAATTGCATCAAGCCGAATTGTTGTCAATGTGGGACAGCAAGGTTTTCCATAAAATGGATCCTTTGGTTTAAAAAAGATGAACTTAATTAAATCTGCCTGCTATTTAGAGGATTTTAAAATCCGCATCGAATTCTCATCTGGCGAAACCGGCGTTGTGGATCTCAAAGACATTGTTTTCAGGTACGCTGCGGCAACGGAAATTCGCGACACCAAAAAATTCCGTAATTTTTATTTGGATGAGTGGCCGACGATTGCTTGGGACTGCGGTTTCGATCTTTCTCCGGAAACCCTTTATGAAATCATGACAGGTTGCGAACCTCGATGGGTGAATTTCGCTGGATCCGTAGTGGCAACTTTTTGATGCAAATCAGCTAGAATACGGTGCATAATATCAAATGCTTCTCACCTGTATCATTTTTCTTTAACATGTGGATGATCGTTGTGAGGTTGTAACGTATTCATAAACTGATGCTTTTGATAGAATTGAGTAGAAATGCGGATGCTAGCAGATTGTGAATTGGCAAAAGGCAATAAAATTCGAAATACAAGAGTATATGAACGCTGAAGAAATATTAAAAAATCTCAAAACGGATTGCTATTATTATAAGGGGGACTTGCCGTGTGGGCCTCATCGCAGGGCGGGTAAGGTTTGTGCTTGTGATGAGTATTTGCCCGTGAAGCGGCGAGGGGTGGTCGTAAAGTTGGGCGCGGCTGGGGATGTGATTCGTACGACACCGTTACTTCGAGCCCTGGATCCGCTGGTGACAGGGACCAAGATATTATGGGTGACTCATTCCCCCGAGCTTATGCCGCCGGATGTCTGCGAGGCGGTAAAACCTACTCCTGCTGTGATGGCGCGGATCGCATCGAGCGAGTGGGATTTTTGCTGGAATTTGGATAAGGATGTGGATGCGTGTGCAATTGCGAGCCAAGTGCGAGCGAAAGAATATGCGGGATACACTCTCCGTGATGGAGTGCCTTACCCTATCGATGGTCGTGCATGGCATAAATTCGCAACAGGATTAGATAATTCTTACAGCAAAAATAATACGCTAAGTTATGTGCAGGAAATTTTTGATATCGTTGGATTGCCATTTCAAGGGGAGGAATATTGGTTGCGCGAACCGGCTTTGGCATCGAAGCAGGTCGCAGAAGAAATTCTGCCAGGTTCAGGATGGGTGGGCTTGAATACCGGAGCTGGCTGGAGATGGCCTACCCGCATTTGGCCAGAGGAAAACTGGGGTCGACTCATCGGAGTATTGAAGTCTCAGGGGCTAAAGCCTGTTATCCTCGGTGGACCTGAGGAAGTGGAATTGAATGCGAGGTTGGCAACTGCAACGGGCTGCCTCTGGCCTGGAGTGAAATCACTGGACACTTTTTATGCGATGGTATCCAGGTGTGACGCGCTTGTGACAAGCGTTACCCAAGCTATGCATTTGGCGATCGCTGCTAAAATACCACTGATTTTATTTAATAATATTTTTAATAAGCACGAGTTTGAATTGTATGGGCGAGGTGAGATTGTGGGGCCATCTCAAGCTTGTGATTGCTTCTATGATGCGGTTTGCATTACAGGTCGCAATTGCGTAAAAGAAATTTCTGTCGATCATGTTTCTCGGGCTATAACTCAGGCCTTGGATAAAGCAAAAGCCCCTGCTAAATGAATGTTAAAGTCTTCGTCGGGGGGATTCTTTCCTATCTGTATAATGCGTGGGTGGGAAAAATGCCCATTGAATGGATCAGGTTAGCCTATGTAAAAATGTGGTTGGGTCGTGTGGGAGACAGGTCGGGTGTTCAAATCGGGTGCCGATTTCTGAATGGGCGGAAGGTTTTTTTAGGTGAGAGAAATGTCATTAATTTTGGCTGCTTGCTTGATGGACGGAAGTATTTTATCCGAATAGGAAGTGATGTCTCTATTGGTCCGGAAGCCACGATTCTCACGCTTGGGCATGATCCTCGCTCGGCTACATTTGCGGATCGTGGGGGGGATGTCACAATAGGTGACAGGGCATGGATTGGGTATCGGGCGATTGTGTTGCCGGGAGTTATCATCGGGGAAGGCGCCGTGGTTGCGGCCGGGGCTGTTGTTTCCAAAGATGTTCCGCCCTACACGATCTTTGCAGGAAATCCGGCAAAAGAGATAGGACGACGACAAACGGAATCTGGGGATCAGGATTTTGTCTATAAATTAGATTTTCATCCGTTTTTGGTTTGAGCCATTGGGAATGGGTGATTGCTTTTACAATCCGGTGATGAATGTTTTGACGACATGAGTTCAGGATTGAGAAGATTTAATAGGATATAATTCTAAGAGTGATTAAAAAACGGATAGCCATTCTTTTTGATAACTTTGGTCCTTACCATCTTGCGAGGCTTCGCGCTGTGGCTGGGCTTCATGATTTGCTAGCCATCCAATTTGGAGAAAAGAGCCGAGATTATGCTTGGGAGGCAGGTCGGGAGGCGGAGGCTTTTCAGATCCGAACGATCAATCCCGACGGAAGTGGAGCAGAGTTGAGTCGTAATGAGTTTGCCTCAAGGTTAGCGGGGGCGCTATCAAGTTTTGGCCCAGACGTAGTGTTTGTTCCGGGGTGGGGGTTTCGTGGGGCATTACTGGCTATCGCTTGGTGTGTAAATAACAGATGCCCGTTTGTGGTGATGTCCGAGTCGACGTCTTGGGATGCCCAGCGTTCAGCCTGGCGTGAGTGGGTGAAGGGGCGAGTGGTCGGGCTTGCTTCGGCAGCTTTGGCGGGGGGGACACCGCATCGAGCTTATTTGGAGAAATTGGGAATGGAGCGAGGGAGGATTTCGGTGGGATATGATGTTGTTGATAATGATTTTTTTTCGCTAGCAGCAGTAAATAAATCTGATGCTGCGCCCTTTTTTTTAGCCTCGGCGCGATTTGTGAAGAAAAAAAATCTTTTTTCCCTTATCAAGGCGTTTTCTATTCATGCTCAGACGTTACCGATCTCTTCGGCCCCGTGGAATCTTTGCTTGCTGGGGGATGGGGAACTCAAGGGTGAGTTGCTTGAGTATTGCTCCAAGTTGGGGGTTGAAGTTTTTGCTCATGCACCTTGGGGTGAGTTGGATAAAACAAGAGTGACTTTAAAACCAGTTGTTTACATGCCTGGATTCCAGCAGATTGAGGATTTACCGGTTTTTTATAGTCGGGCGGTTTGCTTTATTCATGCGAGCACGGTCGAACAATGGGGGCTTGTTGTGAACGAGGCTATGGCGAGCTCGCTGCCGGTGATCGTATCCCATCGGTGCGGGTGTGCTCAGGATTTGGTGCGCGAGGGTATCAATGGGTTTACTTTTGATCCATCGAATGTCAACGAGTTGGCCGGCCTGATGTCTCGTGTTTCATCGATGTCTGAAGAGTCTCGCTCGGCGATGGGCCTGGCGAGTCAAGAGATCATTAAAGAGTGGGGGCCGGCACGTTTTGCGGCAGGGGCGGAGCAGGCTATTTCAACGGCCATCGAAAAGTCCCGACTGAAGGCGGGATGGATGGGGCGTATGCTGGTTGAGGTATTAAGCCGAACATGAGACTGGGAATGGTGACAGGGTCTCTCTCGAGGGATGCAGGTGGGCTTTTTGAAAGCGTAAGGGCTCTCGGAAAGTCTGTTTCAAACATTGGAGTGGATGTGAGCGTCTATGGCCTCTGGGATAAAAACTGGAGATTAGACGAGGAGGCCTGGCGACCACTTCACCCCAAAGCTTTCTCCTACAAAGGTCCGAGAGCCATAGCTTGGGCCTCGAAAATGGATGTCGCGCTGGAGAAAGCACAAGCGGACGTGCTGCATTTGCATGGCCTGTGGCAATACCCATCAATTGCGACAAGGAGACAATGGAGGCGCCATCAGACCCCCTATGTGATTTCACCGAGGGGTATGCTTGATCCGTGGGCTTTGAGAAATTCGCGATGGAAGAAATGGCTTGCAGGGCAGTTTTTTGAAAATGCGGTCTTGCGTGATGCGACTTGCTTGCATGCCCTCTGCGATTCCGAAGCGGACTCAATGCGAGCTTATGGGCTCACGCAGCGGATTGAGGTGATCCCGAATGGGGTGGAGGTACCCGAGGGGAGTTTTAAGTTTTCAGATTTAAGTTTTCAGACTCGAGAGAGAAAGATGTTGCTGTTTTTAGGACGGATTCATCCGAAGAAGGGATTAGTGAATGCGCTGCGGGCTTGGGCGGATATCCGCAATTCAAAATCCAAAATGCATAACTCTCAAGAGTGGCAATTTGTGATTGCGGGATGGGATCAGGGCGGGCATGAGGCGGAATTGAAGGCGCTGTGTGTAGAGTTGGGGTTGAGGTTCGATGAAGCAAATTTAACCACAACCGACCAACGGGAGATAGATTGCCGAAAGCAACTCCGAATGAGTGAGCGTAGTGAGTCAAAAGACACCAATATCAACGAAAAGATTGAACCACGGATTTCACGGATATACACGGATGAGCAGCAGGGCTACAACAAGGGGACGTGTACTGGCGCTACCTTTTCAAATCCCTCTCCAAGCGAGCTTGTGCGGGATTCTGAAAACACATCGCCCACTCGCTACGCGAGCGGCCCTGCTGAGGAGGCGCTTCGCCCCGATGATATGGGATTGGGAGGAAGCGCAGGGAGGAATCAGCTTGCTGATCCAAAGGAGTTTTTGGAGGGTCAGTCGCAAG
Organism: bacterium; assembly: GCA_009920585.1. Taxonomy (GTDB): domain Bacteria; phylum Verrucomicrobiota; class Verrucomicrobiia; order Chthoniobacterales; family Terrimicrobiaceae; genus UBA967. Next base: position 2,827 of record RFZT01000050.1, on the reverse strand, counting down.
ATGTCTTGCAGATGGACAATCAAAAACGCCACGCCATTCGCCCTGCGAATGCACCCGGTGCTTCTGGGACAATTTTTTCATCCGTGCCCATCCGGGATATCCGTGGTCAAAACTCAAATACTCTCGACTCCGTCGACGTTGTTTTTTATGGGCCTGCATTCGGGGAAGAGAAGGAGGCTCTTTTGCGGAGCGCGGATGCTTTTATTTTGCCGAGCTTGAGTGAGGGACTGCCGATGTCCGTTTTAGAAGCTTGGGCCTACGGATTGCCGGTTTTAATGACGGCGGAGTGCAATTTGCCAGAGGGATTTTCGGCAGGGGCTGCGATTCCACTTCCCTCATTCCAAGATCATTTCCAGTTTACAAGAGAGCGTATTCGAGCCATCAGTACAATCAATTACATGAAATCTACCATCACATCTTGGCTTGAGGTAGCCCAATTAGGAAATCTTATCAATCATGCCAGATAGTACAGTCGCATTCCCAACGGGATTTTATATAGCATCCATGTTGCTTGTTGGTGGGCTATTCTATGCTTGGAAATCCCGCATAACTGGAGTGGGTATTCCGATGGGCGCTGTCCTCGGGACTGTCGCTCTTTGGTATTTTTATGATGCATTCTATAATGACTATCAGGGTTATATATCGAGAATTGGTGGTGAGTATCTTGAGGCGGCATGGTCTCAGGTGGCGTTGTTTCTCGGTTCATTTATATTATTCGTTCCTTTAGTTCATAGGGTATTCAATAAAAAGATATTAAGAAATAGGAGTGAGTTTTGGGTGCTCATGCAGCGTGGGGGAGTGGATAACCCTGAGTTCCAGAGGAGATTGGATATTGCGACGCAGTTGATTTTGGGTGTCTGGATGGTATTGATGTTGATTGGGTTGATCAGAACAGATTTTAATTTTTTGGGACTTTTTGCTCCTTACTTGTCAGGCAAAGCTAACCCATGGGCTCGGGGTCGCCTTGGGTCGGGCTTTGATGCTCTAATTTCCTTTGCGAGTTACCTGCAAATCATGCTTGCGGCCGCCTTTGGGATTGTAGCTGGTGTTGCAAAGAATCCTCGGACGCGAATGATCGGGATCGTCGTTACATTGCTTACCTTGCCGTATTATCTCTTTGATCGTACCCGGAATACCATGCTCGCGACATTGTTGCCGGGGCTCTTGGCTTGGGTTTTTATCCGACTGCGCTTCAATATGTTTTTTAAATTAGTCGTTTTGCTGGGGTGTTTCGTGATTTTGGAGGGGTGGTTGAAGTTCGTCATTCAAACGAGATCAAAGGGGAATATCTCTCATACATTCAGTCAAATCGGCATCGGCGGTGTTGCGGATATGGTGGAAAGTTCTGAAGGAAAGCATGAGGGGCTCAATATGCTGATGGAGCTCGCTTGGGCAAATTCCTTCATCGATAGAGGGACCTATATTGTGACCAATGGGGGGCGGTATTTTGCCGAACTTGTGAATCCCATCCCACGTGCAATCTGGCCGGACAAACCTATGATCGGGATCGATTACGCCCTAGCTCGTGGTCAGGCTTTCGGTGACGCATCCGGTAGTGGTGCTGGTGTGGGTGCGACCATCTCAACGGGAATGATCGGTCAAGGGGTGGTGAATTTTGGAACGTTTTTTGGCGTCCTGGCCGCGGCCCTTATCATGGCATTTTGGGTAGCCATTTTAGCCCGTCAGGACTTGATGGGGGAGAAGATGGGGCGAATGCTGCTTTTCTTTATCGGTTGCGTGCTGACATTCAATCTGGGAAGAGACATTACGCTGATCACATTGTATCCCTTTCTATTCGGATATATCATGATCACCTACTGGACGAGGACGCATAGGGAGCAGTAGGCTGTGTAGCAGTAGAGGGCGTTGGGAGTGGAGGCTGATTCTTTGTGTTGCTGGTGCATATTGAAAAATCAAATGGCTAATCGTTTTTCGCGCTATCCAACTAAGGTGGATAAAGCTAAGAGATGCAGAGTCGGGCGGGGAATGGTACGACTGGCAAAATTGCTCTAAGAAAAAAGCGGATTGCAATCCACTTTAAATCGTATAAAAATGGATTGCAATCCAATCTAAAATGATCTCCCAACTCTATGAGCTAAGTCGGCAGATAGTTAAGTTCCACTTTATAGTTCAAAAAAGCCCAATCCTCGGTAGCTAAAAGCGAACGAGACTTTACGGTGATAGCCGCACGTGTGACCACGTGCGGTTTTTTTGTGTGTATCGGAATCGGTCGTGAAGGCGGTCACCGCCTCCTTGCCAGAACTCAATGGTTTCGGGTTCCACGCAGTAGCCTCCCCAGAAATCGGGTTTCGGGATGGGGCCTGTGGAAAAGCGCGATTTCATTTCTTCGAAACGGGCTAGGAGAAATTCACGGGAGGGAATTTCGCTGCTCTGCTCTGAGACCCAAGCCCCGAGTTGGCTTCCAGTTGGGCGGCTCAAGAAATAGGCGAGCGATTCTTCTACGGAGATTTTTTTGACTGAGCCGGTGACCTCGACTTGGCGCTCCATGGTGATCCAGGGAAACAGGATTGCGGCACGAGGATTCTGGGCAAGGTGAGCGGCTTTGCGGCTGCCGTAGTTTGTAAAAAAAACAAAACCTCGTTCATCAAATCCTTTCAATAGGACGGTGCGACAGGCGATGTGACCGGAGGAATCCGACGTCGCCAAGGACATGGCGTTGGGTTCGGCAATGCCTGCATCGGAGGCCTCCTGAAACCACTGGCGAAATTGCTCGAGGGGATTCGGATTGATCGCATCTTCGCGAAGGGGATCGCGTCCGTAATCGACTCTCAGGTCTTGCAGGTTTAAATCAGGTTTCATCGCTGGT
>RFZT01000490.1 GCA_009920585.1 bacterium | reverse complement strand
TCCATCCAACAGATCGGCATCGTTTTAGGACTCTTCTTTGCCTTCTTGAGCAACTATCTGATTGTATTGATGTCCGGGGGCTCGACGCAAATGTTCGCTTTGGGGTACGAGGCATGGCGCTGGATGTTCTGGATCGAATTGGCACCAGCATTTCTTTTCCTTTTCGCTCTCTTTATCATCCCCGAGAGCCCGCGCTTCCTTGTTGCCAGCGGTAAAAACGACAAAGCGCTCCAAGTGCTCGGCCGCCTTATGGGGGAGGGGGGCCAGAAAAAACTCAGCGAAATCCAATCCTCTCTTGCCGGCAATAAACACCGCCCGCGCCTCAGCGATATCCTTGACTCGAAGCGTGGCATCCGTCCAATCGTTTGGGTTGGCGTGTGGCTTGCCGCCTTCTCGCAGTTGGTAGGCATCAATGTTGTGTTCTACTACGGTGCAGTCCTCTGGCAGGCCGCTGGATTCTCCGAAGACAATGCGCTCCTCATCAATGTCGTGACTGGTGGCGTGAGTATTGGCGCCTGTCTCGTGGCGACCTTGTTGGTCGATCGCATCGGCCGCAAGCCGCTCTTGCTGGTCGGATCGTTCGGCATGGCTCTCACGCTGGGTGCGATGGCGTTCGTTTTCGCCACGGGCGCCCTCGGCGAAAATGGAGCTCTTAAACTCGGCGACGATGCCGGCCTCATCGCCCTGATCGCTGCGAATCTCTATGTGATTTTCTTCAATGCCACCTGGGGGCCCGTGATGTGGGTCATGCTTGGAGAGATGTTCCCCAACCAAATCCGTGGCTCGGGCCTCGCCGTCAGCGGGCTCTCGGTGTGGGTCACCAATTTTGGCATTACGATGTTGTTCCCGGTCATGCTCACCAGTATCGGCCTGGGTGGAGCCTATGGCATCTACGCCTTCTTCGCTCTCATCTCCGCGTTCTTCGTGATCAAATTCACCCGCGAAACCAAGGGTCTCGAACTCGAGGACATGGAGGGGTAAACGCGCTGAGATTCCCTCAGCCTTTCAAGTCCTCCTTTTAATATCTGCTGGAATTTTTGATCCCTTTCGAGTGGAGCGGGTGTCCAATCGCCTGCTCCACATCGGTCGTCATCTCATAGCCAAACGGGAATCGGTGAATCGGAATCGGGGTCAGTGTGCGTTTTCTTTCATTTTTCTTAAAACCAATTCATGGCAAGTTGATTGCGGATGGGATTTAAGGGAAAAGATACCAGTCCCTCATATTCACATATTTTTAGCTCAGAGACCCGTCAGCAGATGGAACCTCAGCAGTCCGCTATTTAAAAACTCTCCCTTCCGACAGCACTAACTGCCGCCACGCAAATAGTACCCAGCCAGAGGAAGCTAGATATTGATTAAAAGTTCTTCTGATACCAAAAGCCGCTTGCTTTTGGATTTTAGTAGAGGGGCACAGCGCGTCTCGCCTGTGTGCTGCGGTCTGATGGGGA
>RFZT01000489.1 GCA_009920585.1 bacterium | reverse complement strand
ACGATCGTGTTTTTATCGAGCTTTCGCTCTGCCAGGAAATCCAATAGTCGACCGATGTTGTAATCCAGGTTCGCCACCATTCCGAGATAAGCGGCTTGTTCATCATCGACCTTCCCACGGAAGGGGGCGATGTAGCTCTCTGGAGCAGCCAGAGGAGCGTGTGGAGAGTAGGTCGCGAGATAGAGGAAGAATGGCTTGTCGGCGCTTTCGGTAATAAAGGTCATGGCTTCGTTGAAGTAGATGTCTTCACGAAAACCCGAGACTTTTTCCTTTTTCCCGTTTCTGATCATGACGGGGTCGAAGTGTTCCAGCGGGCCGTTCGAGTTGGTTGAGCACCAATCGAAACCCCGCTCTTCGGGGCCATAGCCGGGACTTTGGCTCAAATGCCACTTTCCTATAAATCCATTTTTGTAGCCGGATTTCGCCAGGAGTTGCGGAAGGATTGTGGCGTTCTTGTAGAGATGTTCGCGGGGATCACGGGTATGAGTGACTCCATTGCGGAACTCGTGCATGCCAGTGAGCAGTGCCGCCCTCGTCGGGGAGCAGGAGGGACTCACGTAGAAATTATCAAACCTCACGCCTTCATTGTGCATGCGATCGAAGTTCGGCGTTTTTAAAAGCGGATGCCCGTGAGCCGAGATGTCACCATAACCCTGATCGTCCGTGAGGATGAAAATGATGTTGGGTTTTGACGTGGTCGTGTTTGGGAGCGTAGTGCCGTCGGCCAGCGCTCCCCCCACGAGACATGGGATTGCGGCAAATACGGGGAGTAAAAATCTCAATCTGATCACTTAATTTTTCTTTTGAAGATTTGGCAGGAGACTGAAAAAGCAACGGGTTTTTGCTGATTCTTCAGCGCGCTTATTTTTCATTTCCAACAGTTCGCGATCTCCACCGCGTTTGATCATGACGGGATAAAGATCATCCCACCATTTGTCGTAGGCGGCAGCCATGGCTTTGACGCGATCAGGATTTTTCTCCGCAATGTCGTTCTGACACGCGATATCCTTTTTCAAATCGTAAAGCGCCCACCGACCTGGAGGAGTCACACCCCAGTGGAATTGGGCATTTTCTTTCGTGTAAGTCCCAACCTTGCTACCCTTCTCAACAGCGCGTAGCCCATCACATTCCCCGCGAATCTCCCCAGAACAGGCAGGATCATCACACGCGCGGTTCCTCACCAAAATAAAATGCCCCTGCAATACAGATGCCTTCGCATACTTATGCGTAGCCGCCATGCCACTCGGCCAGCGACCCGTATGCAAAAACACCATTCGTTCATCGTGCCAGGAAAGCGGCCCTTTCGCCTTCAGGAGTGGCACGAGACTGAAGCCTTCGAGTTGACTCTGAAGCCGCTTAGAAATGGGCGTTCCTGTGAGTTCACAAATCGTCGGCAGGAAATCCAAATGGGCTGTGAGGTTATCCACCCGATGCGGAGTCCACTGTCCCG
>RFZT01000488.1 GCA_009920585.1 bacterium | reverse complement strand
GTGGAAAATGCTGGGGACTCGGTGGTGGAAAACGCTGAGGAAGGGACTGATGTAGTAGAGAGTTCGGTAAGCTATACATTGGGTGAAAACGTAGAAACGCTTGTATTGAGCGGAAGCAGAAATATCGATGCAACCGGCAATGAATTGGACAATAGCCTGTTAGGCAATGCTGGCGACAACGTGTTGGATGGAGGCGCCGGGAATGACACGCTGGAAGGCGCTGGCGGAACCGATCAACTGATCGGCGGAGAAGGAGACGACCAATACATAATCAATGCGGAAGGGACAACGATCTTCGAGAATGAAGACGAAGGAACAGACGTAGTCACCAGCAGCATCAGCTACACATTGGGAGACAATGTGGAAAACTTGGTCTTGGTGGGATCCGAAGGGATAGACGGAACCGGAAATTTGCTCAACAACGAGATCACAGGCAACTCAGTCAACAACGTATTGGATGGCGGCGAAGGGGCCGACCAGATGAGCGGGTTGGAAGGCGACGACACGTATGTGGTCGATGATGCTGGAGATGTTGTTACTGAAAATGCTGGCGAGGGAATAGACACGGTGCAAAGCACTGTGAGCTACACGCTGGGAGATAATGTGGAAAACCTGGTATTGACCGGGGAAGAAGCGATCGATGGAACGGGTAATACATTGGACAACCAGATCATCGGCAATGCCGGTGCAAATACGCTGGATGGAGATGCTGGAGCGGACTTGCTCATTGGTGGAGAAGGAGACGATACCTATATTGTGGAAAATGCTGGGGACTCTGTGGTGGAAAACGCTGCGGAAGGCATTGATACAGTGGTAATAGGAATGAGTTACACCTTGGGAGCCAATGTAGAGAATCTGGTATTGACCGGGGAAGAAATGCTCAAGGGAGTTGGCAACTCGCTGGATAATAGTATCGTTGGGAATGAGTCGGACAACGTATTGGATGGAGGTGTTGGAGCCGATGTAATGGAAGGCGGAGCCGGTGATGATACATACTATATTGATGATCAGGGCGATGTGATTAATGAGGTTGCCGATGAGGGAGTTGATTTGGCAGTTGTTACGACGGATTACACGCTATCGGAAAACGTAGAAAACTTGACGATATCGGGAAGCGAACAGGTTGCTGGATATGGAAATGCGATAGGAAACGTGCTCGTGGCCAATGATGGAGGAAACTCCTTGGACGGAGTGGTAAATGATAATGAAGAAGTAGGCGACACATTGGTAGGAGGAAGCGGAGATGACACGTTGGTGGTTCACAGCCTGAACGACGTGATCACAGGGGGCGAGGGAACGGATGTGGTCGTGAGCGAAATAGACTACACATTAGGCAGCGATGTAGAAAATCTGACGTTGGTTGGAACCGCGGAAAGCGGTATGGGCAATACATTTGGCAACTATATTACAGGCAATGAGCTGGACAATACTCTCAATGGCCAAGATGGGGTAGATACATT
>RFZT01000487.1 GCA_009920585.1 bacterium | reverse complement strand
GAGTAGAGCGCGCGCTGCTCGCCATCCAGGTCCCGCCAAGCCGGCACGCCCGCGGTGCGGCCGGGCAGTGGAAAGTCGCGTGGGTGCATGCCAAGCTGCCGCTGGCGCGCGATCCGGGCGGCTCGAATCGCATCCCAGCCCGCATCGTACGCGCCGCGGTAGGGAGCGAGGTCCTCGGCGCGCGCGTGCAACGGCGCGTGTGGCGCGTTGTGCGCTAGTGTAGTGTTAGGTAATTGTATTTACATATATCAAAATCGTGTTATTTTTTCCGGATGGCACGCAAAACGATTCCGCTTCAACTTACCGAAGACCAACGCTCCGAGCTCCTTTTATGGGAAAGGAAGCCAACGACGCCCCAGCGCTTGGTGCGTCGTTGCCAGATTATTCTCCATCGCGCAAATGGTCTCAGCCAAGAGGAGAGCGGCAAGCGTGTTGGCATGAGTCGCCCGATGGTGATTCAATGGGAAAAGCGCTTTCGCTGTGAGGGATTGGCAGGTCTTCAGGAAGCCAAGCGTAGCGGGAGAAAGCCCTCAATTAGTCCGCAACTCCGCGCTGAAATCCTTCACGAAGCAACCCGCCCCCCGAAAGGTCGCCAACGATGGTCCACGCGCACCATGGCCAAAGCCAAGGGAGTCAGCAATCAAACCGTCCACAAGATTTGGCAAGCCAACGATATCAAGCCCCACCTCACGCGCACTTTCAAAGTTTCCAATGATCGCCGGTTCGAGGAAAAATTCTGGGATGTCATTGGGCTATATTTGAATCCGCCCGAAAAAGCACTGGTGCTCTGTTGCGACGAAAAAAGCCAATGCCAAGCCCTTGAGAGAACGCAACCTGGTCTACCGCTCGGCGTTGGGCATGTGCGAACCGCCACGCATGACTACACGCGCCACGGAACCGTCACCCTCTTTGCAGCTTTGAACTACCTGGATGGAAAAATTTTGCACAACACCGCACCCAGGCACACGCACAAGGAATGGTTGGCCTTCCTCAAGATGATCGACACGGAAACTCCAGACGGTCTTTGCCTGCATTTGATCATCGATAACTACTGCACCCATAAACACAAAAAGGTTGGCTCTTGGATCGAGGGCCGCAACCGTGCCGAGCAAAAAAAACACGGCCAAGACAGGATTGTTCTGCACTTTACTCCCACCTCCTCCTCATGGATGAATCTGGTGGAAAGATTCTTTCGGGACATCACACAAGACTGCATTCGCGAGGGAAGTTTTGGAAGTATTCAAGAACTGGTGAAGGCTATCACCGACTATCTCGCCGAACGAAACCTCGAACCCAAAGCCTACAAGTGGAAGGCGGACGGAAAGCAAATCCTGGAAAAAATCCAGCGCGCCCGCGAGGCGATGGCTAAAATTAATGTTTAGCTATATAGCAAACACTACACTAGTGCAGAGGTTGCGGCGCAAAATGGGGATCGAAACGATCTTGGTGCCGACCGCGACGAACGAGGC
>RFZT01000486.1 GCA_009920585.1 bacterium | reverse complement strand
AATCCACATCTGTCCCCGTCAAGTTGCCCGATTGATTTGTAAAGATATCTGCCGCCGAGGTGTCCTGATAACTGATCGATGTAGGTGTCGCGAGCGTCGGCGCATCGTTAACGGGAGTAAAGCTAATCGTGGCCAGTTGGGTCGCAACCGAGCCTCCATCTGATACGGTGATCGTGAGAGTCCTTGAGGCAGAGTTGTTGGACGCCCCCTGATACGTGATGCTGCCTGCCGCGCCGAAGTAAGCGTTCAACGCATCCACCGTTCCGGCGAAGGTCCGGGCCGTTGCCGTCCCGCCAACCGTGACGCCTGTTCCGGGATTGCCGAGAATCGTTCCGTCTTCGACCGATAGGGTTACCGTCAGATTCGTGCTGTCCACATCTGCAAAGGGATTCCCGGAGAAAACAAGATTCCCGGGCTGATCTTCCGTAAAGGTAAATTCACTGGGAATTCCGACCCTGATTCCTCGGATCAAAAGATTTTTCAGGCTGTGCTTGTTGTTCGCCCCACCGCATCGGGCTGCAAAAACAAACTGCCAAGCCGATTTATCTGCCGTCGCATAGGCTGCGGGGAGAGAAATGTTGCTCACGACGGAAGTGCCTCCGATCGACACCGAAACACGCCTTAGTTCGTCCACTTGAATGACCACCGTTCGGTAGGCTGGATTCATTAATGCGAAGCGAACCGAAGTAAGACTGATTCCGTCATACGCGACTTCCACACGCGAGAGCGAGCCCTCCCACTCAATAAATCTCACCGCAAGGCCGTTTCCGAGGCCATTTTCAATATTCCCCGAGAATCCATTTGCACGGTTACCATAACTGAAGCTTGTGCCGTCAGCGCCGGTTCCATCGTTCGCCCGATAATCGAACTGAGCCGAAAAGGCCGTCGGGCTGGCTGCTCCCAGCTTGTTCAGTGCCAATTCTCCGTACTGGTAGCTGCTTGCAGGCGTCAAGATGCACTCCCCGCCGCTGATGCTCGCATTCCCACTGATGCTCCCAGTGAGAAGTGTTGCACTGGCAAAGGATTCCTGGATGTAAGTTGGCCCATAACCAATCCCCCCCAACGTCGGCGCATCGTTCGCTGGGACGAGATTCATCGAAACCAATGCGACAGATGAAGAGAGGCTGCCATCCGAGGCCGCGATGGTGAATGTCACCAGCCCATTGGCATTGGGCACCGGCACATAGTTCAGGGTGGAAAGCTGCGCAGAAGGAATCACCTGATCGACTGTCACAGTGGCGCTTCCGAGCTTCAGCACACCAGTTGCCGGCAGGGTTTTGACTGTAATGGATGAGAGGGGGTTATTCTCCGGATCCGCATAAGATTCGGCAAAGTTGGCCTGAGTGAATGTGAGAACCTGATCTTCCGTACCGACAACCGAGACATTCGCAAGAGTCGGAGCCGTGTTTGCAGGAATGACGGTCAAGCTAACCTGAGCCGTTGCCGAAAAGTATTTTGTGGCATCGTTC
>RFZT01000485.1 GCA_009920585.1 bacterium | reverse complement strand
CGGCGCCCCAAGCATCACGAAAGAACGCGTTCTTGCCAACCTCGCCACTAAGGTCGGCCAACCCTACAGCGAGCGCAGCGCGGAGCAGGATGTCAGAGCCCTCTACACGACCGGCGGCGTCTCCAATGTGCGTATTTTTGCGGAACCCCTCGGCGATGGAGTGAAGGTCACCGTCCTCCTCCAAGGCCGTCCAGTTCTCGAGGAGATCCTCATCGAGGGAGCTGTTCAAATCCCCCTACCACGTGTGCGACGTGATGTTTCGGTGAAGCCAGGCGACGTGGTGGACGAGGAAAAAATCGAGGCCAGCCGCCAGAAAATCCTCACTCTGTATGAAGATCGAAACTACTCCCAAGTGGACGTCCAGTATCGCCTCCAGGATATCCCCGGAAAAAATCGCACCCGTTTGATTTTTGCCATCACGGAAGGCCCTCGCCTCATCGTTAAAAGGATCAGTTTTGTTGGGAATGATTCCGTTCTTGCCAAGGACCTCACCGCAGCAATGAAGACGAAGCCTGAGGATATCCTCACGTTCTTCACGAAGAGCGGACGTCTAGTGCCATCCCAAATCGAAGAGGACCGTGTCGCTATACGTACTGTTTACCAAAATCGCGGATTCGCTGACGTCGAGATATCTGAAGCGCAGACCGAGCCTCTCAAAAAGGACGGCGTCGAGCTCATCTTCACCATCAAAGAAGGCACCCAATATCGCGTCAACAAAATCGCGCTCTCCGGAGTTAATATCGTCCCTGAAGGGGAAGTTTTGAGCCAAATGAAAATGCTGGGCGGTCAACTCTTCACCCCCAAAGGCATGAGTGACGATCTCAAAGCCCTGCGTGATTTTTATGGTAGCCGCGGATATGTGGATATGCTCGTCACTCCCCAAGTCCTTCCTGCCGGACCAGGCTCCGTTGAAGTGACCTACAAACTCGACGAAGGCGTTCAATCCTACGTCAACCTCGTCAACATCCAAGGCAACACACGCACGAAGGACAAGGTCATCCGCCGAGAACTCGCCGTGAAACCAGGCGACGTCTTTGACACGACGCTCGTCGATGTGAGCAAGAAACGCTTGGAGAATTTAAACTACTTCTCCCGCGTGGATACCCAGCCATCCGATACGATTGTTCCCGGTCGCAAGGATCTGAACTTGATCGTTGAGGAAAAGCGCACCGGTTCGTTTAACTTCGGTGTTGGGTTCAGCACGATTGATAGCTTGATCGGGTTTGCCGAGCTTCAGCAAACCAACTTCGATGTGACAAATTGGCCGAACTTAACAGGAGGCGGTCAGCGTTTCCGCATTCGTGCTCAATACGGTCTCGAGCGCAGCGATTTCGTTATCTCCCTCACCGAGCCTTGGTTTATGGGATACAAGCTCTCCACGGGCGTGGAAGGCTACTACCGCAACGCGAACTTCCTTTCTTCTGTTTACTCCCAAGAAAACGCCGGCGTCGCCCTCCAAATGCGCAAGCA
>RFZT01000484.1 GCA_009920585.1 bacterium | reverse complement strand
CTGTATTACCTCGCCAATGCTGGGCCCAGACCTCCCAAGGGTCAGCCGTGGAATAACATTTCATTGGCCACCTCGCCTGACGGTGTGCATTGGACGGAGAAAGGCCTGATCCTGAAAAAGGCTGATGAGGCCACTTGGATGGGAAGCGGCTCAACTTGGAAATCACCCGCCTTCGACCACGACGGCAAATTTTATATGAATTTCTCTGAAGAGATCGGCGGGCGGCAAACCATCTACTTTGCCGAATCCAAAGACCTTCTGAATTGGACTCGTTTGGAGGGAGAGGAATACCGGTTTGTGCCGGACGAACGCTTGTATCAGAAGAACGGCCGTTGGGACGGCATCTGGACCCTGCCCAAACCGGGTGGGGGATTTTATGGCTACTGGACAGCCAGTCCGCTTTCCGAAAACAGCAAATTTGGCTTTGGCGAATCGGACGACGGTCTTCACTGGAAAGCTCTCCCGCCACCTGAAGTGTCAGGGGTAACTCGCGAGCATGCAGAAGTCGGAGCCGTAGAGAAGATCGGGAACAAGTATTATATGTTGTTGGGGAACTACCCTCCTTACATGGTGACGCTGGTTGCCGATCGCCCCGAAGGTCCCTTTCGCGCGGCAGAGAAGAATTTCAACATCTTGACGGGACACACCTATTTTTGTCGTTTTTTCTCTCAACCGACAGACGAGATGCTTGTGTGCCATTTCTTACAAGACCGAAATGGGGAGGTTTCTTTTGCTCCGCTGAAGGATGTGCGGATTGACGGCGAAGGAACCCTGCGTCTCGGATGGTGGAAGGGGAATGAAAAGATGAAGAGCGCGGCCATCGCGGTCGAGACACCTGCCGATTCTTGAAGGCACCTTGCGACTGCCAAAGGGCAAGGAGGAGCCACGCAGTGGGCTGTATATCGAGTGTGGGGATCTCGGGGGAGCCGGTGTGCTTATCGATCATTCCGGGGTGGCCGAACTGGGTCCCATACAGGCGAACGGCGAGGATTTCGAAATCAGTGAACGCAACATGCGTGGCAAGAAGCAAAATCCGAAACGAGTTGACCGGGAAATGACCTTTGCGAATCCAGCGAAGTTTCGCCTCTTGCTCAAAGGGCCGCTGATGGAGTTCTACCTTGATGATATCCTGATCGAAAGTTTCGCACTGCCTGCCAATGCCACCGGCCGGATCGGACTGATTAACTCCGCAGAAACTTTGGGGACACTGAAAGCATGGGAGTAGTGCCCATCTGCCAACTAGGGAATTAAATCCACTCCGAATCTCTTCGCCACAAGCGCGGTCGCGATGAAGCAGACGCAGGTCAGCAGCGCGCTCCAGAGCAGGGCCCACCAAAATCCAGTGCCCTTGTGCAGCAGCCACGGCAGGAGTAGGAACATCGGCATCGTCGGGATCACATACCAGAAAGTGTAAAAGGCATGGCTCGCGAGTTTTTCCGTTCCCTGCTTTTCCAGATGCAGCCACACCAT